>NZ_JBSFRK010000009.1:215345-235993 GCF_053589195.1 Streptomyces sp. NPDC003379
GGCGGAGGAGGCCCCGTCGACCTCAGTGGCGGAAGACGGCCACTCGGTCGCGGCGGTCGAGGACGACCTGTCGGCCCGCGCAGCAGCGAACGGCCGCTGGGCCCCAGCGGCGGAGGAGGCGCCGTCGACCTCAGCAACGGAAAACGGCCTGGCGGCCCCGGCGGCGGGGCAGGCCCTGTCCACCCCAGCAGAGCAGGACAGCCGGCCGACTCCCACCGCGGAGTCCACCCCCACCCCCCTGGAACACATCCGCACAGCCGCCGCCCACCGCCTCCCCCCGCACCTCCTGCCCACCGCCTGGGCCCGTATCGACGCCGTGCCGCTCACCCCGCACGGCAAGACCGACCGTGCCGCGCTGCCCGAACCCCTTGTCCTGGCCCCGGCGGGGGCGGCCGCATCGCAGCGTGCACCTCGCTCCGCCCGTGAGAAGGAGCTGTGCGCCCTGTTCGGCGAGGTGCTCGGCGGTGCGGAAGCGGCCGGGCCCGACACCGACTTCTTCGCGTCCGGCGGACACTCGCTGAGCGCGCTCCGGCTCGCCGGGCGGATCGAAGAGGCCTGGGGCGTACGGGTCCCCGTCGCCACCCTCTTCGCGGCGCCGACTCCCGCCCGCCTCCTCGCCCGCCTGGACGGCTCCGAGCCCGGCGGTCCCGAGCCAACCGGCTCCGAGCCCGACCACGCCGACAGCCTGGCCCCTCTCCTCACACTCCGCGCAGGCGCAGGCGCAGGCGCAGACGCAGACGCAGACGCAGACGGAGGCAACCGCGCCCCACTCTTCTGCGTACACCCCGGCCTCGGCCTGAGCTGGGGATACGTCACCCTGCTGCCCCACCTCGCCCCCGGCCGCCCGGTCTACGCCCTGCAGACGCCCGCCTTGTCGGAGGAAGGACACCGCTCACCCCCCACCATGGGCGACCTCGCCCAGTCGTACGTCGACCGCATCCGGACCGTCCGACCCCACGGCCCCTACCTCCTCCTCGGCACGTCCTTCGGCGGCCCCGTCGCCCACGAGATGGCGGTGCGGCTGCGCGCGGCCGGTGAGGAGGTCGCGCTGCTCGCCGTGGTGGACGCCATGCCCAAGCCGCCGGAGGTCGCCCGCACCCCGCTCGCCCCGGCCGTCGTGGCGGAGGAGGCCCGGCGCGTCCTCCGGGACGAGGGAGCCGCACTGGACGGCATCGGCGAGCACCGCCTCGCCGCCCTCGCCGAAACCATCGCCCACCACATCGTCCTCGGCAGGAGCTGGACCCCGTCCCGCTACGACGGCACCGTCACCCTCTTCGCCGCCACCCGCGACCCCGAGGCCATCCCCACCAAGGAGAAGGCCGAGGCCTGGCGCCGCGCCGCCACGGCGGTCGAGGTCCACGAACTGGCCTGCGCCCACGCCGACGTCCTCGGCGCGGAACCGGCCGCGCGGATCGCCGCGGCGCTCGAAAACATCCTCGCCGGCGGCCCCCGGGCCCCCCTCCAGCTCCAGGGAGAGTGAACCCAGTGGACGCACCGCACCAAACGGCCCAGACCGTCCAGAAGTACGTCGAGGACGAGTACGAATTCCCCGTCTCCGACGCCCAGAGCCGCCTCCTGGTCCTGGACCGGATGAACCCCGGCACCGCCCAGTACAACGTGCCCGCGGCCTTCACCGTGCGCGGCCCCTTCGACCCCGGCGCGCTCACCCGCGCACTGGACGCCGTCGTGGCCCGCCACGAAGCGCTGCGCACCGTCTTCCGCACCGCCGCCGACGGCACGCAGGCGCAGATCGTCGCCGCCACCGGCCGCGCGCACGTCACGGTGGAGAAGGACGTGCCGCCGTACGAAGCGGAGGCGCGGATGCGGGCGGACGCGGCCCGCCCCTTCGACCCGGCGACAGGACCGCTGCTGCGCTGCACGGTGTACGCCGTCGACGACGGCAGCCATCGCGTGCTGCTCGTCGCCCACCACCTGATTTGCGACGGCTGGTCCCTCGGCGTCATCCTCCGGGACCTGTCGACAGCGTACGAAGCCGAGTCCAACAACGGCCCAGCCCGCGCCCAGCTCCACCCCCGCCCCCTCCCCGAACTGCCCCTCCAATACCCCGACTTCGCCGCCTGGCAGCGCGAACGCCAGGCCGACGGCGCCTACGCCGAGGCCGTCGCGCACTGGGCCGAGCGCCTGCGCGGCGCCCCCGAGGTCGTCTCGCCGCCGCTCGACCGGCCGCGCCCGGCGGTGCGTACGGCGGCGGGCGGCAGTGAACGGTTCCTGCTGGACGCCGGGCTCCACGGACGCCTGACGGAGGCCGCGCGGGCGCGGGGCGCCACGCCGTTCATGGCGCTGTTCGCCGCGTACGCCGCGTTCCTGGGACGCCTCTCGGGCCGCGACGACCTGGTCATCGGCTTCCCCGTGTCCGGGCGGGACCGGCCCGAACTCCAGGAGATGGTCGGCATGCTGACCAACACCCTGGCGCTCCGCGTCGACCTGTCCGGCGACCCCACGTACGGCGAACTGCTCGACAGGATCCGCACGGAACTGCTGGCCGGCCAGCCACACCAGGACGCACCGTTCGAGACGGTCGTGAACACCTTCGCCCCGACCCGGGACACGAGCCACGACCCGCTGGTGCAACTGGTCTTCGCCTACGACGACGACACGGAACTGTCCCTCGCCCTCGCGGGAGCCCGCGTCGAGCGGATCGCCCTGAACCTGGAAACGGCGAAGTTCGACTTCCACCTGCACGTAGAGCGCTGGACCGAAGGCGACGGCGACGCCACCCCGGCGCCCGTCGAGAGCCGAGCCGCCGCCACCCACGCCCCCGCTCCCACGCCCCCCGCTCCCACCCCCACCGCTCCTCCCACCCCCACCCCCCTCGCCGCCCACTTCATCTACCGCAGCGACCTCTTCGAAGCCGCCACAGTCCGCGCCTGGGTACGGAACTTCCAAACGCTCCTGGATGCCGCCCTCGCCCACCCCGACGCCCCGCTCTCCACCCTGGACGCCGTCCCGGCCGAGGAGCGGCACCGGGTCGTCACGGCCGCCGACCGTACGGCCGAGGCGGCGCCCACCGACCGCCTCGTGCCCGACCTGATCGCGGACGTAGCGGCCGCCCGGCCCGACGCCACCGCCCTGGTCTGCGGCGACGTACGACTCACCTACCGTGAACTCCTTGACAGGGCGGACGCGTTGGCGGCGCGGCTGCGCGCGGAGGGAGTGCGCCCCGGCTTCCGGGTCGGCCTGCTCCTGCCCCGCTCCCCGGAGATGGGCATCGCGGCACTCGCCGTGCTGCGCGCGGGCGGCGCCTACGTCCCCCTGGACCAGGCCCACCCGCACGCCCGCCTCGCGCACATGGTCGAGGCGTCCGGCATGGGACTGCTGGTGACGGCGGAGACCGCGGCCAAGGGCGAGCGGCTCGGCATCCCGTACCTGCGCGCGGACGCCCCCGAAGCCGCCCCGAAGGCCGCGCCCCCCTCGCCGCCCCCCGCATCGCCCTCCGCACCGCTCTCCGCATCGCCCTCCGCACCGGCCCCCGCATCACCCCCCGCACCGCCCTCCGCATCGCCCCCCGCATCACCCCCCGCACCGCCCTCCGCATCGCCCCCCGCATCGCCCTCCGCATCGCCCTCCGCACCGCTCTCCGCATCGCCCTCCGCACCGGCCCCCGCATCGCCCTCCGCACCGGCCCCCGCATCGCCCTCCGCACCGGCCCCCTCATCACCCCCCGCACCCTCCCCCACCCTCGCCCCTGGAATGGCCCCCACCCCCGACGACCTCGCCTACGTCCTCTTCACCTCCGGCTCCACCGGCGTCCCCAAGGGCGTAGCCGTGGAGCACCGCGCGCTGCTCAACCTCACCGGAGCCGTACGCCCCGCGTTCCCCGTCACCGCCGAGGACCGCGTCCTGCAATTCGTGTCGTTCGGCTTCGACGTCGCCGTCTCCGACCTGTTCTTCCCCTGGGTCGCCGGCGCCGAGCTGCACATCGCGCGCGACGACGAACGGCTCGGCGACGCGCTGTACGCCCGCCTCCGGGACTCCCGCATCACGTACGTGTTCCTGCCGCCGTCCGCCGCGATGCTGCTGCCCGACATCGCGGGGCGGCTCCCTCATCTGCGTACGCTCGCCGTCGGCGGCGAGGCCTGCCCCGCCGAACTGGTCGAGCGGCTCAGCGAGCCGGGCCGCCGGATCGTCAACGCGTACGGACCCAGCGAGGCCACCGTCTACGCGACCACCGCCGACCTCGAACCGGGCGAGCCCGTGGTGATCGGTCGCCCCGTGCCGGGCGCCCGCGTGCACGTCCTGGACGCCCGTCTGCGCACGGTGCCCACCGGCGTGACCGGCGAGGTCTACATCGCGGGCGCCTCGCTGGCCCGCGGCTACATCGGCCGCCCCGGCCTGACCGCCGAACGCTTCGTCGCCGACCCCTACGGCCCACCGGGCTCCCGCATGTACCGCACCGGGGACCTCGCCCGCGTGGACGCGCACGGACGGCTCCACTACCTCGGCCGCTCCGACTCGCAGGTCAAGCTGCGCGGCATCCGCATCGAACTCGGCGAGGTCGAGGCCCTGTTGGCGGGCCACCCGGACGTCGCCGTCGCGGCGGCCGCCGTGCACGGCGGCGGCGAACAGCGCCTCGTCGCGTACGTCGTACACCGGGACGGCGCGGCCCCCTCCGACGAGGACCTCCGCGCCCACCTCGCCGAACGCCTCCCCGGCTACATGCTCCCGGAGATCTACGTCCACCTCGACGAGCTGCCGCTCAACCGCTCCGGCAAGATCGACCGCGCCCGTCTGCCCGCACCGACCGCGTCGGGCCGACGGGAGACGAGTCGTACGTACGTCGCCACGCGCACCGCCACCGAACAGCGCGTGGCGCGGGTGTGGTCCCGCGTACTCACCCTCGACGAGGTCGGCGCCCACGACAACTTCTTCGAGCTGGGCGGCAATTCGGTGCGGCTGCTGAGGGTCCTGGACGCCCTTCGCGAGACGGCGGCCGCAGGCGAGACAGAGGGAACGGCGGCACCGGACCTCACCCTGGTCGACCTGTTCCGCCACCCCACGGTCGCCTCACTCGCGGCACACCTCGACCGGGCCTCGCTCGGTCAGTGCTCGGAAGGAGCACCCGCCACAGCGGCAGAGCGCCGAGGCAGCGACCGCCGCGCCCGCCAGACCGCCGCCGCACAACGGCTCCGCTCCAGAAAGGGCACGCCACGATGACCGAGGCAACAACCGCAACCGAAACCTCAGCGCCCGCCCCCGCCGACTCCGGCTCCGACTCCGCGATCGCGATCGTCGGCATGAGCGGACGGTTCCCCGGCGCCCCCGACCTGGCCACGTACTGGGCGAACCTGCGCGACGGCGTCTGCTCCATCGCCGACTTCACGGAGGCGGAGCTGCTGGCAGACGGCGCGGACCCGGCCGAGCTGCGCCGCCCCGAGCACGTACCGGCCAAGGGATACCTCGCCGACGCCGACCGCTTCGACGCCGAGCTCTTCGGCTTCAACCGCACCGAGGCCGCCGCCCTGGACCCGCAGCACCGGCTCCTCCTGGAGACCGCCTGGGCCGCCCTGGAGGACGCGGGGCGGGACCCGCTCGCCGCGCAGGACCGCACCGGCGTGTACGTCGGCGGCAGCCCCACCGAGCACATGCTGGCCGCCCACACCGACCGCCGCCTGGCCGCGTCCCTCGGTGCGATGCAGATCCGCATCCTGACCGACCGGGAGTTCCTCGCCCCCTGGATCTCCTACCGCCTCGGCCTCGAAGGGCCGAGCCTGACCGTGCAGTCGGCCTGCTCGACCTCGCTGACCGCCGTGCACCTCGCCGCCCAGGCGCTGCTCCTCGGCGAGTGCGACACCGCGCTCGCGGGCGGCGTCAGCGTCGACACCGTACGCAGGCAGGGCTACGTCCATTACGAGGGCGGCATCTTCTCGCCCGACGGCCGCTGCCGCCCCTTCGACGAGCGGGCGGGCGGCACCGTGCCCGGCAGCGGTGTGGGCGTCGTCGTGCTGCGCCGCCTGTCCGACGCGCTCGCCGACGGCGACCCGATCCGCGCGGTCGTACGCGGCAGCGCCCTGACCAACGACGGCGCCACGAAGGTCGGCTTCACCGCCCCCGGCGTCGAACAGCAGACGGCGGCGATCGTCGAGGCGTGGGCGGCGGCGGGTCTCACTCCGTCGGCGGCGCAGTACGTGGAGACGCACGGCACGGCGACGGAACTGGGCGACCGCATCGAACTGGCGGCGGCCGCGGCGGCGTTCGCCCCGGCCCCCACCAACGCCGCCCGCATCGGCATAGGCTCCGTGAAGTCGAACATAGGCCACCTGGACGCGGCCGCCGGCGTGGCCTCGCTCATCAAGACGGCGCTCATGCTGGAGCACGCCACACTGGCCCCCACCGTCAACGTCACCCGCCCGCACCCGGATCTGCGCGTGGAGGCATCCCCGTTCCGGGTCGTGGACGCCGCCACCCCGTGGCCGCACCCCACAGAGGGCCCGCGCCGCGCGGGAGTCAGCTCCCTGGGCATCGGCGGTACGAACGTCCACGTCGTCCTGGAAGAGACCCCGCCCCGCCCCGAGCGCCCCACCCCGGCCGACGGCCGCCACGCGACCGAAATCCTCCCCCTGGCGGCCCGCACGGAGACCGCCCTCACCGAGCTGGCCGCGAAACTCGCCGCCGCCCTGCGCGCCCCCGACGCCCCCACCCTCACCGACACCGCGCACACCCTGCGCACCGCCCGCACCCCCATGGACGTACGCGCGTACGTCCTGGCATCGGACAGAAGGGACGCGGCCGAGCGGCTCACGGCACTCGCGGAGGGCCGCCCCTGGAACGACCGGGAGGACGGCCCCGACGCGGACGGCCTGCGCGAACTGGGGGAGCTGTGGCTGAAGGGCGGCTCGGTCCCGTGGCCGGAGACGGCGAACGGGGCCCGCAGGGTGAGCCTGCCGACGTACCCGTTCGCGGGGGAGAGCTTCCCGGCACTGACACTGCCGCACACACCCGCGCCCCCGGAAACCACCCCAACCACCCCAAGCACACCGAGCACCCCCACCGAACCCGATGCCACTCACGTCACTCACGCCATATCGGCGCTCCTGTCCGAGGCGCTCGGCCTGGACGACGAGGGCGGGGGAGCCATCACCCCGGAGATGACGTACTTCGCGGCGGGCGGCGACTCGCTGACCGCTGTCCACCTGGTCGGCAGGCTCCGGGACGACTTCGACATCGACGTACCGATCACCTTGTTCCTGGAGGAGTTGACCCTCCAGGAACTGGCGGCACGCATCGTCGAGGCGAAGGAGCCCGACGCGGCGGACGACTCGCTGGACGCGCTTCTCGCGGAGTTCGAGGCGGAGGAGCCGCGAGGATAGGCCACGAGCCGACGGCTACGTGGCGGGCGTCATCGCCTCCCGGCCGGGCAGCGCGGAGGCGATGACGCCCGCTACGTACGGCATATGGGCGTCGAGGAAGAAGTGGCCCCCGGCCAGCACATGGCAGGAGAACGCGCCCCGGGTCTCGCTCTCCCAGGCCCGCGCCTGCTCGACGGTGACGCGGGGATCGTCGTCGCCGGTGAGGACGGTGACGGGACAACTCAGCGGCGTCCCGGCGCGATAGACGTAATCGTCGACGATCTGGTAGTCGGCGCGCATCGGCGGCAGGAAGAGCGAGAGCAGTTCGGGAGAGGCGAGGAGTTCGTCGGCGGTCCCCGACAACTTCCGCATCTCCTCCACCAATTCGGCGTCGGTCATGTCACGCACCGACTGTCCCCCCGCGGTCGGCCGGGCCAGCGAGGGCGCGGACCGTCCGGAGAGGATCAGTGCCACGGGGGGCCGTCCCTCGGCCTCCAGACGCCGCGCGGTCTCGAACGCCACGAGGGCACCCATGCTGTGCCCGAACAGGGCGAGGGGCGCGGTGCCCGGCCCCGAAGGCAGCTCGTCGAGCACGGCGTCGACGATCTCGTCCGCCCCCGCGGCGAACGGCTCACCGAACCGGTCCTGACGCCCCGGGTACTGCACGATCAGCGGCTCCACGACACCCGTGACGGCGGCGGACATCGCGTGATAAGCGCTGACCGAACCCCCCGCGTGCGGGAAGCAGAGCAGACGGACCCCGGCGTCGGGTGCGGGATGGCAGCAACGTATCCAGTCGCCCACAAACGCCCCCTCCTTTCCTCTTCCGCAGCGAACCGCCAACCGGCCCCCTGCCGCGGGCCAGCATGCCCGACGAACACCCACGACGGCGAGCACCGCCAACAACTGAACCCATCGCGGTAACCCCCGAGTCTCCGGGTACGCGACGAACGAAGCCCAACAGCCCACGCACACGCGACGAAGGAGAAGAGAACCTATGGCGTCCTCACTGCTCGAAGCGGTCGACATCAAGGCACCGGTAGCCGTGAGCTGGACCCTTTGGGAGAACGTCGAACGCTGGCCGACCTTCCTCAGCCACGTCAAGCACGTCAAGCGCATCGACGAGACCACCTTCGCCTGGCAGGTCTCCCTCCCCGGCGCGGACAAGAGCTTCGTGGCCGAACTCACGGAGGTCATCCCCCAGGAACGCATCGCCTGGCGCACAACAGAAGGCGTCCACCACGCCGGAGTAGTCACCTTCCACCGCCTCAGCGACACGGAGAGCCGAGTAACACTCCAGATCGAATACGACCCCCAGGGCTTCATAGAACACCTGGGCGCCCTCACCAACCTGGACGCGACCCTGGCCAACTACGACCTGGGCGAATTCCAGAGGATGGCGGAACGAGCGGCGTCCCAGGGCTGACGGTGGGCACGGCAGACGGCTGGCGGACTTGACTCGGTCATCGGGGGGTCCGTCGTCGCGGTCAAGGAGGGCCGCGACGACCGGCAGGGCAAGGGCTGCTGCACCGCTCCCGCCACGACGGCCGCCGATGCCGACGCGCACGGCTGTCAGGCGGACTGCACCTGCCGCTATGGGCTCCTCGTGGCCAGAAGTAGACATATGGCATGATCAATCCAAGATCATCTCGTTCCCCGCTCTATGTCGAATTACGCAACTCGTCATCAGATAGCGGGCCTTGTGGTCTCTCATTGCTCACCACGAGGAAGTCCCTGTGCACATATCAGCGCAGTAGACCGACCGTCTCCTTCCTCCCCCACCCCCTCCCTCGCCCACGGCACGCAGGAATACGAGAAAGGCAGGCGGGCCGACATGACAAGCACCCTTGAAGAGGCCGAGGCCATTCTGCTCAGCGACCGGAAGAAGGAATTCTCCGGAGCTTTGCTGGACCTCCACAGGGTCGGCGGCCCCCGAGCGGACGCCGCTGTCATGCGCTTCGTCACGCGCCTGTCCGCGCTCGACCACCTCGACGACCTGTATGAACCCGACCTCCACGGGCTGGCGGTCCGGGTCGCGGCAGAGCTGGACCCGGACCGGGACGTGGAGCCCTTCCGTGACCTGCTGGAGCCGCGCCCCCCGAAGAACCGTCTGGTCCGGAAGGTCATGAGCCGGGGCGCCCTGGCGTACCCCGACACCTTTCCGCGATCGGCGTGGGGGTACACCCGGCTCAAGCGCCTCAGCCCGCCGCCCGTCGAGCGGTACACCCTGCGGCTGGCTGCGGACAGTGCCACGGTCCGTGTCTCCGCGGCCATGGCCCTGGGCGACACGGCCGATCCGGCCGCCCTCGACCCGTTGGCCGGAGTTCTGGACGACCCGTCACCTGACGTCCGTCTGCACGCGATCCAATCCGTACGAAGGCTGCACCACGCCGGAGCGGCCACGGTGCTGGACGGCCACCCGGCCGAGGCCGGACTGGTCAAGGCGCTGGCCGACAGGCGTCCCCGGATCCGGGACGCGGCAGTGCAGGCACTGATGCTGTGGGAACGCTCGGAGCTGGTACGCCAGGCGGCTTCCACCGCCGACACCGCGCTAGCCGAAGCCTTTCGGCACACGCTGACCGGGGCGGTTGATCCGCTGCCGCAGACCTGGCCGGGGGACGGTACGACGCTCTGAGGCCGAGGGCCGGCACACAACGTTGGGGGTCCTCGCCTGTCGATCCTGGTGTGCCACCACACCAGGATGAAGACCCCCCGGCGGACTTTGCGGCTGCTGCCCGCACGTAACTGCAGCGCCATTCGCTGCCCCCTACCGGCCCTTGCCGATCCCAAGGGAGTCCGGGGCGTCCACTACGGGCTTTCGTTCAGGCCGGACGACGCGCGAGGAAGCGCCCTGATTCTCACTCGCCGCTCCCTCGGGAACCATGAGCAAGAACGACAAAGAGCCGGATCCAGTGAGACTGGATCCGGCTCTTTGCACTCGGCACGATTGCTGGTCAGCGACGTGATCGCGCTGCTCCGGCTTCTGTGCCCCCGGCAGGATTCGAACCTGCGCACACGGCTCCGGAGGCCGTTGCTCTATCCCCTGAGCTACGGGGGCGTATCGTCGCTGGTTGAGCGGCGACGGGTAGAACACTACCAGCTCTCCCGGGCTCCCCATGAACAGGTATTTCCGTGCTGCTGACCCTGCCGCGGCGGGGTCGGGCGCTCCCCGTTGGCCCGGGAGCAGCGGCGGCTCGGTCTGCGTGGGGCGGAAGTGGGGAAAACCGGGACGCGGCGGTGGGCGCGGACCTACTCTCGAGTTGTGTCAGGCATGCCCGGCCGCGTGCTTGTTGTGGACGACAACAAGGTCATTCGGCAACTGATCAGGGTCAACCTCGAGCTGGAGGGCTTCGAGGTGGTGACCGCCGCTGATGGTGCCGAGTGTCTGGATGTCGTGCACCAGGTCCAACCCGACGTGGTCACCCTCGACGTCGTGATGCCCCGACTCGACGGTCTGCGGACCGCCGCCCGGCTGCGTGCCGACGCGCGGACTCGGGAACTGCCCATCGTCGTCGTCAGCGCTTGTACGCAGTACGAGGTCGAGAGTGGCCTTGAAGTCGGCGTCGACGCCTTCCTTGCCAAGCCCTTTGAGCCGAGTGAACTTGTGGGAGTTGTACGGCAGCTGATGGGGCGTCAAGGGTTTGAGAGGGTTGAGGGGAGTGAGGGGCGTCAGGTCGGTCGTGCCGATGCCCATGAGTGCGGGGTGGGGCTCGAACGTAGTCCTCTGGCGAGCGGCCGCCCAGCCGGTGACGGCAGCAGCACCGGCCTCACCGGCGAAGCGGAGTCCGTCGCCCGGCCTGGCGGCTGAACCGGCCCGGCGGCTGAACCGGCCCGGCGGCTGAACCGGCCCGGCGGCTGAACCGGGCCAGCCGGGCCCGCCCGGCCAGTTACAGCCACGGGCCGAGCCTGCCGCCCGCTACGGCGGCTGAACCAGGCCCAGCCAGGCCAGCCAGACCGGTCGCACCCGCGGGCCGAGCCTGCCGCCGGCCCCCAGCCCCCCGGGGCCCCGGAGGCCGGCGGCCCCCAGCGCCCAAGGCACCCCCGTCCACATCCCAAGACCATCCAGAAACCAAGTCGCCGACCCACCCCCCACCTCCCCTACGCTTGTCCCGTGACCCCCGTCGAGCTCTCCCGCACCGTGCTGCGTGCCCTGCGTCATGCCGTTGACGCGGGCGAGCTCAGCCCGGCCGCCGTGCCGGAGAAGGTGGGGGTGGAGCGGCCCCGGCCAGGGGGATGCGGGGACTACGCCACCAACGTCGCCCTCCAAGTCGCCCGCGCCGCCGGGCGGACGCCCCGGCAGGTCGCCGAGGTGCTGTCCCCACGGCTCGCCGCCGAGCCCGGCATCGCCGGTGTCGACATCACCGGGGCCGGCTTCCTCAACATCACCCTCGCCGAGGCGCCCTCCGTGGCCCTCGTACGGGAGGTCCGCTCGCGCGGCGTCCGCTACGGGCACCTCCCCGACACCGGGGAGCTCGCCCAGCTCCACACCCCCCACGACATCCGCGCCGTCGTCCTCGCCGACAGCGTCCGTCGCATCCTGCGTTCCCAGGGAATCCTCGTCCGGGTCACCTCCGACGCGGCCCCCGAGAAGGAATGGGTCGACATCCTCGGGGTGAGGGTCGACGCGTACGGAACGCCCCCGGAGCCGCTTCCCACCCTGCGCCCGGTCCCGGCCCCCTCCGGATCGGACCCCCTCCGTCTCGGCCGCGACGCCGCCCGCTGGGCCCTGCTCCACCCCGCCGCCCACGACCATCCCCGTATCACCCCCGCCCCCGGCACCGGCCCCGCCCCCGGCACCGGCCCCGCCCCCGCCCCCGGCACCGCCCCCGGCACCGGCACCGCCCCCGGCACCGGCACCGCCCCCGGCCCCGGGCCGGGCGGTGGTGACCCGCACCTCGTCCAGCGCGAGACCAACCCCCTCTTCCGTGTGCAGTACGCCCACGCCCGCTCCCGCGCCCTCACCCGCAACGCCGCCGAACTCGGCTTCGAGGCCACCCCCGGCGACCTCGGCGACCTCGCCGTCCTCGGCGACCTCGCCGTCCTCGGCGACCTCGGCGACCTCGCCGTCCTCGGCGACCTCGGCGTCCTCGGCGGCCCCGCCCTCAGCAGCCGCCCCGCTGCCCAAGACGCCCCAGGTAGCCCCGCCACCCCCGGCGACCCCTACAGCTCCGCCACCCCCGGCAGCCCCGCCCCCAGCAGCCGCCCCGCTGCCCAAGGCGCCCCAGGTAGCCCCGCCACCCCCGGCGACCCCTACGGCTCCGCCACCCCCAGCGACCTCCGCACCCCCACCGACCACACCGCCACCAACCGCCCCCCCACCCCCACCCCCCCAAACCACCCCCTGCTCGACCACATAGCCGCCCACCCCCCCGTCCTCGCCGCCGCCGCCCGCCACCGTGCCCCCGACCGGCTCGCCCGGCACCTCGTCGGCACCGCTGACGCCCTGCTCGCGTATCAGCACACCGTTCTGCCGCTCGGTGACGAGAAACCCTCGGCCGCCCACCGCGCCCGGCTCGCGCTCGCCGAAGCCGCCGGGACGGTGCTTGCCGGTGGCCTGTCCCTGCTCGGCATCAGCGCACCCGAATACCTGTGACACCCGTGAGAGACGTGAGAGACGAGCGACGCGTGTCACCCGTGAGAGACGAGACCACCGAGCCATGAGCCGTTCCGCACACCCCGCCGGGCCCCGCCACGCCGACGTCCTGCCCGAGGGCCACTACAGCGCGCCGCCCACCGACCTCAACGCCCTGGACCCCAAGGTCTGGTCCCGCACCGTCACCCGCGCCCCCGAGGGCGTCGTCAGCGTGGGCGGGATCGAAGTGACGCGGCTCGCCGAGGAGTTCGGCACCCCGGCGTACTTCGTCGACGAGGCCGACTTCCGCGCCCGCTGCCGCGCCTGGCGCGACGCCTTCGGTACCGACGCCGACGTCTTCTACGCAGGCAAGGCGTTCCTGTCCCGGGCCGTCGTGCGGTGGCTGCACGAGGAGGGGCTGAATCTCGACGTGTGCAGCGGTGGCGAGCTGGCCACCGCGCTCGCCGCCGGCATGCCCGCCGAGCGCATCGCCTTCCATGGGAACAACAAGACCCCGGATGAGATCGAGCGGGCCGTCGCCGTCGGCGTCGGGCGGATCGTCCTCGACTCCTTCCAGGAGATCGTGCGCGTCTCGCACATCGCCGAGCGGCTCGGCAAGCGCCAGCGCGTGCAGATCCGCGTGACCGTGGGCGTCGAGGCGCACACCCACGAGTTCATCGCCACCGCCCACGAGGACCAGAAGTTCGGCATCGCCCTCGCGGGCGGGCAGGCCGCCGAAGCCGTCCGGCGCGCCCTCAAGCTCGACGGGATCGAGCTCATCGGCATCCACTCGCACATCGGGTCGCAGATCTTCGACATGGCCGGATTCGAGGTCTCCGCCCGGCGCGTCGTCCAGCTGCTCGCCGAGGTGCGCGACGAGCACGGTGTCGAGCTCCCCGAGATCGACCTCGGCGGCGGCCTCGGCATCGCGTACACCTCGGACGACGACCCGCGCGAGCCGCACGAGATCGCCAAGGCTCTGAGCGAGATCGTCACCCGCGAATGTGCGGCCGCGAACCTCCGTACCCCCCGCATCTCCGTCGAGCCGGGGCGTGCCATCGTCGGTCCGACCGCCTTCACGCTGTACGAGGTCGGCACCCTCAAGCCCCTCGAAGGGCTGCGTACGTACGTCTCCGTGGACGGCGGCATGTCGGACAACATCCGTACCGCGCTCTACGACGCCGAGTACACCGTCGCCCTGGTCTCCCGCTCCTCCGACGCCGAGCCCATGCTGGTGCGCGTCGTCGGCAAGCACTGCGAGAGTGGTGACATCGTCGTACGCGATGCCTTCCTGCCCGCGGACCTCGCGCCCGGCGATCTGATCGCCGTGCCCGCGACCGGCGCGTACTGCCGTTCGATGGCGAGCAACTACAACCACGCCCTCCGCCCGCCCGTCGTCGCCGTGGACGGCGGTGCGGCGCGGGTGATCGTCCGGCGTGAGACGGAGGAGGACCTCCTGCGTCTCGATGTCGGATGATGGACCGGCACCGGCACCGGCACCAGTAATGGACCGGTAGCGGTAATGAGCCCGTCCGCCGCTGGGCCGGATGAACAATCGGATAATGAAATAGATGTCTCAGGATCCGGACAATGGACGGAAACTCCGTTCCGGTGGGTGAGACTGGTCCCACCGTAGATGTATGAGAAGTGAGGTCGATGATGCGTACGCGTCCGCTGAAGGTGGCGCTGCTGGGCTGTGGGGTTGTCGGCTCAGAGGTGGCGCGCATCATGACGACGCACGCCGACGACCTCACAGCCAGGATCGGCGCCCCGGTGGAGCTCGCCGGGGTCGCCGTCCGCCGCCCCTCCAAGGTGCGGGAGGGGATCGACCCCGCCCTCGTCACGACTGACGCGACCGCGCTGGTCAAGCGGGGGGACATCGACGTCGTCGTGGAGGTCATCGGGGGGATCGAGCCCGCCCGCGCCCTCATCACCACCGCGTTCGAGCACGGCGCCTCCGTCGTCTCCGCCAACAAGGCGCTCATCGCGCAGGACGGCGCCGCCCTGCACGCCGCCGCCGTCGAGCACGGGCGCGACCTGTACTACGAGGCCGCCGTCGCCGGTGCCATTCCGCTCATCCGGCCGCTGCGCGAGTCCATGGCGGGGGACAAGGTCAATCGCGTTCTCGGCATCGTGAACGGCACCACGAACTTCATCCTCGATGCCATGGACACCACCGGCGCCGGCTATCAGGAAGCCCTCGACGAGGCCACCGCCCTCGGGTACGCGGAAGCGGACCCGACCGCCGATGTCGAGGGCTTCGACGCCGCCGCCAAGGCCGCCATCCTCGCCGGAATCGCCTTCCACACGCGCGTACGTCTCGACGACGTGTACCGCGAGGGCATGACCGAGGTGACCGCCGCGGACTTCGCGTCCGCGAAACGCATGGGCTGCACCATCAAGCTCCTCGCCATCTGTGAGCGGGCCGCCGACGGCGGGTCGGTGACCGCGCGTGTCCATCCCGCGATGATTCCGCTCAGCCATCCGCTGGCGTCGGTCCGTGAGGCGTACAACGCCGTCTTCGTGGAAGCGGAGGCCGCCGGTCAGCTCATGTTCTACGGGCCCGGCGCGGGTGGCTCGCCCACCGCGTCCGCCGTCCTCGGCGACCTCGTGGCCGTCTGCCGCAACAAGCTCGCCGAGTCCACCGGACCCGGCGACTCCGCGTACACCCAACTGCCCGTGGGCTCCATGGGCGAGGTCGTCACGCGCTACCACATCAGCCTCGACGTGGCCGACAAGCCGGGCGTGCTCGCCCAGGTCGCGACGGTCTTCGCCGAGCACGGCGTATCGATCGATACGGTCCGTCAGACGGGCAAGGACGGCGAGGCATCCCTCGTCGTCGTCACCCATCGCGCGCCCGACGCCGCCCTCACCGGCACCGTCGACGCGCTGCGCCGACTCGACACCGTGCGTGGTGTCGCCAGCATCATGCGGGTTGAAGGGGAGTAAGCAGCAATGAGCCACCAGTGGCGCGGAATCATCGAGGAGTACCGGGACCGTCTTCCGGTCTCGGACACCACGCCGGTCGTGACGCTTCGCGAGGGCGGTACGCCGCTCGTACCCGCGCAGGTGCTCTCGGAGCGCACGGGCTGCGAGGTCCACCTCAAGGTCGAGGGTGCGAACCCCACCGGGTCCTTCAAGGACCGCGGCATGACCATGGCGATCACCAAGGCCAAGGAGGAGGGCGCGAAGGCCGTCATCTGCGCCTCCACCGGCAACACGTCGGCGTCCGCCGCCGCCTACGCCGTACGCGCGGGAATGGTCTGCGCGGTCCTCGTGCCGCAGGGCAAGATCGCGCTCGGCAAGATGGGCCAGGCGCTCGTCTACGGCTCGAAGATCCTCCAGGTCGACGGCAACTTCGACGACTGTCTGAACCTCGCGCGTGCCCTCTCCGAGAACTACCCGGTGGCGCTGGTCAATTCGGTCAACCCGTACCGCATCGAGGGCCAGAAGACCGCCTCGTTCGAGATCGTGGACGCCCTCGGCGACGCCCCCGACATCCACGTCCTTCCCGTCGGCAACGCCGGCAACATCACGGCGTACTGGAAGGGCTACAAGGAGTACGCCGCCGACTCGGTGTCGACGCGCACCCCCCGGATGTGGGGCTTCCAGGCCTCCGGTTCGGCGCCCATCGTGCGCGGCGAGATCGTCAAGGACCCCTCGACGATCGCCACCGCGATTCGCATCGGCAACCCCGCCTCCTGGCAGTACGCGCTCGACGCGCGTGACGAGTCGGGCGGCCTCATCGACGAGGTGACGGACCGTGAGATCCTGCGCGCCTACAAGCTGTTGGCGTCCCAGGAGGGCGTCTTCGTGGAGCCCGCGTCGGCCGCCTCGGTCGCCGGTCTGCTGAAGGCCGCCGAGCAGGGCCTGGTCGACAGGGGGCAGAAGATCGTCTGCACCGTCACGGGCAACGGCCTCAAGGATCCCGACTGGGCCGTCGCGGGCGCCCCGCAGCCGGTCACGGTCCCGGTCGACGCGGCCACCGCGGCCGAGCGCCTCGGCCTGGTGTAACCGCCACAGCCAGGGAAAAACCCGCAACTCCGCACAGGGGGTGCACAGGGGGCTTACGACACGCATCGTGCGCCTCCTGTGCGCCCTATGTCGCCACAGAACCTTCCTTCGATAGGCTGTACCGAACCCGCCCCGCCGCATATGCCGCGGTGCCGCCGTCGTCCGCGGCCTTCGGGTGTTCCGTACATGTGGCACGTACGAAACTACGCAGCCTCACACACACGCAGCTCAAGGAGAGTCATCGAGCGATGGCCGGTCCAGCGTTCCGCGCCGCCGCCGTCCGGGTGCGCACCCCCGCAACCAGCGCCAACCTCGGTCCGGGCTTCGATGCCCTGGGCCTGGCGCTGGGTCTGTACGACGACGTCGTCGTCCGGGTGGCCGATTCCGGCCTGAACATCGACATCGCGGGGGAGGGCAGCAGCACCCTTCCGCGCGACGAGTCGCATCTGCTCGTACGTTCCCTGCGCACCGCCTTCGACCTGCTCGGCGGACAGCCGCGCGGTCTTGAGATCGTCTGCGCCAACCGCATCCCGCACGGGCGCGGGCTCGGCTCCTCGTCCGCCGCCATCTGCGCGGGCATCGTCGCCGCACGCGCCGTGACCATAGGTGGCGAGGCCAAGCTCGACGACGCGGCGCTGCTCGAACTCGCCACCGAGATCGAGGGCCATCCCGACAACGTCGCCGCCTGTCTGCTGGGCGGTTTCACGCTCTCCTGGATGGACTCGGGAGCGGCGCGCGCGATCAGGATGGAGCCCGCCGATTCCATCGTTCCGGTGGTTTTCGTCCCCGGAAAACCCGTCCTCACCGAGACGGCGCGCGGCCTGCTTCCGCGCACCGTCCCGCACGTCGACGCGGCCGCCAACGCGGGCCGGGCGGCCCTGCTCGTCGAGGCCCTGACCAGGCGCCCCGAGCTGCTGCTGCCCGCCACCGAGGACCGTCTGCACCAGGAGTACCGCGCCCCGGCCATGCCGGAGAGCGCCGCCCTGGTGGAGCGGCTGCGCGCCGACGGCGTGCCCGCGATGATCTCCGGCGCGGGCCCCACGGTCCTCGCGCTGGCCGAAGACGGTGCGG
Organism: Streptomyces sp. NPDC003379; assembly: GCF_053589195.1. Classification (NCBI taxonomy): domain Bacteria; kingdom Bacillati; phylum Actinomycetota; class Actinomycetes; order Kitasatosporales; family Streptomycetaceae; genus Streptomyces; species Streptomyces sp. NPDC003379. Next base: position 233,310 of record NZ_JBSFRK010000009.1, read on the forward strand.
CCGACAAGGTCGCACGCCTGGCGGGAGAGGGCTGGGCGGCCAACCGCCTGGCGCTCGACGCCGCGGGAACGAGCGTGCTGCCGCTCGCGCCCTGACACAGGGAACGCAGTGAACGCAGGGAATTCGGGGTGTCCCGATTCCGAGAGGGGGAATGTTTGTTGGATCCGGTAGTGTTAATCTCAAGTCTGCACCCGACCTCACCATGGCGAGGTGCTTTGTGTCCCCGTCCGGGACAACCATTCTTCCGGGAGCCTCCCAAACTGCTTCGTGCCCCGCACTGAGCGGTCCTGAGCACGCTCCGGAACCGGCGTGACCGAGCCGAGTGACACCGCACATCAGTGGCACCGCATCGGGACTCGCCATCACCAATGAATTCTTCCGCCTCGTTGGCGGACCACCGCCCCGGCACGGTCCATACGCATAGGACCGCCGGACAGCACAACCGGTCGCCGAGCCAGACAGGCCGACGTCCGCTCCAGGGAAGGACCCTTCGTGAGCGACACCACCGATCTGATGGGCGTGACTGCCGACACGCCCGCCACGGACGCCTCCGCGGCGCCTGCCACCGGTGCTTCGGCCGGGTCCCGGCGGCGCCGCGGCACCGGCCTCGAGGGCATGGTGCTGGCGGAACTGCAGCAGGTCGCCTCGGGCCTTGGGATCAAGGGAACCGGGCGCATGCGCAAGAGCCAGCTGATCGAGGTCATCAAGGAGGCGCAGGCAGGGGGCGGAGCCCCGGCGAAGAGCGCCGCACCCGCCGGCGACGCCACCGAGACCAAGCCGAAGCGCCGGGCCACCTCGAAGGCCCGTACGGGCGAGGAAGCCGCCGAGAGCGCCGTCAAGGCGAGCAAGGCGGACAAGGCCGAGACGGGCAAGGCCGAGAAGGCCGTCGCCCAGCAGCAGATTGAGATTCCCGGCCAGCCGGCCGGGGGCCCCGCCCGCACGAGCGAGACCGAGCGTGGGGGAGACGACCAGCCCACCGGTGAGCGCCGCCGGCGCCGGGCCACCGCCGACGCGGGCAGCCCGGAGACCGTCACCGCCGAGGCGAAGAGCGAGCCGAAGACCGAGGCCAAGGGCGACGCGTCCGAGGCCAAGGGCGACGCCTCCGGCGACAACGCCGACGGACGCCGTGACCGCCGTGACCGCCAGGGCCGCGGCCGTGACCGCGACCGTGACCGCCGCGGCAACAAGGGCGACGACCAGCAGGGCGGGGGCCGTCAGGACCGCCAGGAGCGGCAGGACCGCCAGCAGCAGGGCGGCGGCCGCCAGGACCGCCCGGACCGTCAGGACCGTCAGGACCGGGGGCAGGACCGTCAGCGTGACAACGGTCCGCGTGACAACGGCCCCCAGGATGACGACGACTTCGATGGTGGCCGCCGCGGCCGCCGCGGGCGTTACCGCGACCGCCGTGGCCGTCGTGGCCGCGACGAGCAGGGCTTCGGCAATGAGCCGCAGGTGTCCGAGGACGACGTTCTGATCCCCGTCGCGGGCATCCTGGACATCCTCGACAACTACGCCTTCATCCGTACGTCGGGCTACCTCCCGGGCCCCAACGACGTGTACGTCTCGCTGGCCCAGGTCCGCAAGAACGGCCTGCGCAAGGGCGACCACGTCACCGGCGCGGTCCGCCAGCCCAAGGACGGCGAGCGCCGCGAGAAGTTCAACGCGCTCGTGCGCCTCGACTCGGCGAACGGCATGGCGGCCGAATCCGGCCGCGGGCGACCGGAGTTCAGCAAGCTGACGCCCCTTTACCCGCAGGACCGGCTCCGCCTGGAGACCGACCCGGGCGTGCTGACCACCCGCATCATCGACCTCGTCGCGCCCATCGGTAAGGGGCAGCGCGGGCTGATCGTGGCCCCGCCGAAGACCGGCAAGACCATGATCATGCAGGCGATCGCCAACGCGATCACGGTCAACAACCCCGAGTGCCACCTGATGGTCGTCCTGGTCGACGAGCGTCCGGAAGAGGTCACCGACATGCAGCGGTCGGTGAAGGGCGAGGTCATCTCCTCGACCTTCGACCGTCCGGCCGAGGACCACACCACGGTCGCCGAGCTCGCCATCGAGCGCGCCAAGCGGCTGGTGGAGCTGGGCCACGACGTCGTCGTGCTGCTCGACTCGATCACGCGTCTGGGCCGTGCGTACAACCTCGCCGCCCCGGCCTCCGGCCGCATCCTGTCCGGTGGTGTCGACTCGACGGCGCTGTACCCGCCCAAGCGCTTCTTCGGTGCCGCGCGCAACATCGAGGACGGCGGCTCGCTGACCATCCTCGCGACCGCGCTGGTGGACACCGGGTCCCGCATGGACGAGGTCATCTTCGAGGAGTTCAAGGGCACCGGCAACGCCGAGCTCAAGCTCGACCGGAAGCTCGCCGACAAGCGCATCTTCCCGGCGGTGGACGTCGACGCGTCCGGTACCCGCAAGGAAGAGATCCTGCTCGGCAGCGACGAGCTCGCCATCACCTGGAAGCTGCGCCGTGTGCTGCACGCGCTCGACCAGCAGCAGGCGATCGAGCTGCTCCTGGACAAGATGAAGCAGACGAAGTCGAACGCCGAGTTCCTGCTGCAGATCCAGAAGACGACCCCGGCGCCGGGCAACGGCAACGACTGATCCGGCACGTGCTGCCGTCCCTCATCGCCTTCAACCGAGGAGTCGAACTGCGCTGGGTGGTCCTCATCCTCAACATC
>NZ_JBSFRK010000010.1:0-229710 GCF_053589195.1 Streptomyces sp. NPDC003379
ACACCCCCCCCTCCGACTTAGACGGGCCCCGCACCCCATCCCCTGTCGGTTTCCGGGGCCCTTCAACGTCGTAGGCCAGGACCCGTAGGCCAGGACCCGTAGGTCAGGACCCGTAGGTCAGGACCCGTAGGTCAGGATTGTGTAGATCACGACCCGAACTAGATCCGAATCTGCACGGCGCGGGCGAGGCGGTCGTGGAGGCCGCGGCCGTCGCGGTCCCAGATCAGGGCGGGAATGGCGACGCACAGCAGGACGCCGCGGGCCAGCACGCGCCCGATGCCGAGCCGGCCGCCGCCCTCGGCGATGACGCGCAGCCTGAAGAGCGCCTTGCCCGGCGTGCAGCCGACCGTGCCGACGGTGAGCACGCTCAGGACGAAGAAGATGCCGAGGGACCAGTTGCCCATCGCCTGCTGGTCACCGCGGGCGAACAGGCCGTATGCGATCAGCAGGCACAGGCCCCAGTCCACGGCGATGGCGCCGATGCGGCGGCCGGGACGCGCGATCGACCCCGGCCCCTCCTCCGGCAGGCCGAGCTGCTCGCCCCGGTATCCGAAGTCGACACCGGCGTCCTCCGCGGCCGCGCGCGGGCCGGACAGCCACGATCCGATTACTTGCCTGTTGTCCACCCGTCCACGGTACTGCGCCCCGTTCCGTACGGGGCCGGGCGGGGTCGGTCCGTACAGGGGCGGGCGGGGCCGGTCGCACCCGGGCCGGTTAACTTCGGCGAAACAAATGGGTCACGCTTGAGAAATCCCCCGTCCCTATGGTCGGGTCCCAGCGTGTGCCACCGCACTGGCCGCACCACGATTCACAACCCCGTCCCGCCCCGGGCGGGAGTAGGAGGAGTTGGATGTTGTTCCAGAACGCCGACGACGCGAAGAAGTACCTCGCGGACGAGGACGTCAAGTTCGTCGACGTCCGATTCTGCGACCTGCCCGGTGTCATGCAGCACTTCACGATCCCGGCGGCGGCGTTCGACCCGGACGAGGAGCTGGCCTTCGACGGTTCGTCGATCCGTGGCTTCCAGGCCATCCACGAGTCCGACATGGCACTGCGCGCGGACCTGTCGACGGCTCGCTTGGACCCCTTCCGCCGCGACAAGACCGTCAACATCAACTTCTTCATCCACGACCCGATCACGGGCGAGCAGTACAGCCGTGACCCGCGGAACGTCGCGAAGAAGGCGGAGGCCTACCTGGCCTCGACCGGCATCGCGGACACGGCCTACTTCGGCCCCGAGGCGGAGTTCTACGTCTTCGACAACGTCCGCTTCCAGACGTCGGCGAACGAGAGCTTCTACCACATCGACTCCGAGGCCGGCGCCTGGAACACCGGTGCGGTCGAGAACAACCGCGGCTACAAGGTCCGCTACAAGGGCGGCTACTTCCCGGCCCCGCCGGTCGACCACTTCGCGGACCTCCGCGCGGAGATCTCCCTCGAACTGGACAAGAACGGCCTCCAGGTCGAGCGCCAGCACCACGAGGTGGGCACGGCGGGCCAGGCCGAGATCAACTACAAGTTCAACACGCTGCTGGCCGCGGCCGACGACCTGATGCTCTTCAAGTACATCGTGAAGAACGTCGCCTGGCGCAACCAGAAGACCGCGACCTTCATGCCGAAGCCGATCTTCGGCGACAACGGCTCGGGCATGCACGTCCACCAGTCCCTCTGGTCCAACGGCGTCCCGCTCTTCTACGACGAGCAGGGCTACGCGGGCCTCTCGGACACCGCGCGCTACTACATCGGCGGCATCCTCAAGCACGCGCCGTCGCTCCTCGCCTTCACCAACCCGACGGTGAACTCCTACCACCGCCTGGTCCCCGGCTTCGAGGCCCCGGTCAACCTGGTCTACTCCCAGCGCAACCGCTCCGCGGCGATGCGCATCCCGATCACGGGCTCGAACCCGAAGGCCAAGCGGGTCGAGTTCCGCGCGCCGGACCCGTCCTCGAACCCGTACCTGGCGTTCTCGGCGCTGCTCCTCGCGGGCCTCGACGGCGTCAAGAACAAGATCGAGCCGGCCGAGCCGATCGACAAGGACCTCTACGAGCTGGCCCCCGAGGAGCACGCGGGCGTCCCCCAGGTCCCGACCTCCCTCCCCGCGGTCCTCGAAGCCCTGGAGGCGGACAACGAGTACCTCCAGGCGGGCGGCGTCTTCACGTCCGACCTGATCGAGACGTGGATCGACTACAAGCGGACGAACGAGATCGCCCCGATCCAGCTGCGGCCGCATCCGCATGAGTTTGAGCTGTACTTCGACATCTAAGCCGCGGGTCGGGTGACTTGTCCGACCGTCAGATACGGCAGTGAGGGCCGCCATCTCCCACGGAGGAGATGGCGGCCCTCACTTGTACAGCGCCTGGTCCCGACGGTCAGGGCTCGGGTCTCGGCGAGTTCGACCCGGCGCTCGTGCTGAGGAGAGAACGGAACACCACCGCCGACCAGCACCGGATATATCCCCGGTACTCGTCGATCAGACCCGGCGGCGCAGGGCAACGCCCGCTTGGCCTCCGGCGGCCTGGCGGAGGAGATTGAGCGGTTGCGGGCCGAGCCGGGCGAGGGCGACATCGCAATCGGCGGCGCGACTCTCGCCGCTGAGGCGGCCGCGTCGGGTGGACGCCGACCCCAGGTCACGCTGCGCATCAGAAGTCCTCCTCGGGCCGAGTCATCTCACGAGATCATTTCGTTGAGAGGGTGGCCGTGATGTGAGTGGAGGGAGAGGTGCGTGGTGGTGCGGGTGGCCTTGGAACCGGGTGGGCAGGGGTGGGTGCAGGCCGGGGAGTTCGGGGTGGCTTTTCTGTTGTCCAGTGTTATCGGGCTGGAGCGGGAGATTCGGCAGAAGGCCGCGGGGCTGCGGACGTACACGATTGTCGGGGTCGGCGCCGCTCTGTTCACGCTCGTGAGCAAGTACGGGTTCAGCGATGTGCTGCACTCCGGGACCGTCGCCCTGGACCCCTCCCGTATGGCCGCGCAGATCGTCTCCGGGCTCGGCTTCATCGGGGCCGGTGTCATCTTCGTGCAGCGCGGGTCGGTGCAGGGGCTCACCACCGCGGCGACCATCTGGCTCACGGCCGCGGTGGGGTCGGCGGCCGCCGCGGGGCTGCCCTTGCTCGCGGTTCTCGCTACCGCCGCCTACTTTCTCGTCTCCTACGGGGTGCGGCCCCTGGCCCACCGGCTGCCCGCGCTGCGGTCCGTGCCCGCCGGCTATCGGATCACCTATGTGCAGCGCCCCCGGCTCCTGCATGACCTCCTCGAACAGTGCGAGGCCGCCGGGTTCGTCGTCGACGGGCTGCGGACCGTCGCCACGGACGGCGCGAGCGGCGGCCCGCAGGACACTGCCGATGTGCTCATCTCCGTCGTGGGGCGCGGGGACCTCGGGGCCCTGACCGTTCGGTTCGCCGATGTTCCCGGCGTGGTGGCCTGCCGGCGCGACAGCTCCGGGGAGGAGTGACGGGTCAGAAGCTGGCCTCAGTCGAGGGGGACGGGGACTGGGCGGTAGTGCGTTGTCAGGCGGCCCTCGGGGGTCAAAGCGTGGAAGGCCAGTGCCGGGGGCAGGTCCAGGTGTACGTGGTGGGTCGCGGTGATTTGGGGTTCCCAGGGGAGGCGGAGGGTCGAGACCACGCCGGGGGCGACCAGCAGGGGCCTTCCCGCGAACGTGGTCGCCGCGGGCGTGTGGGCGTGGCCGGCCAGGAACGCCGTCACGTTCGGGTGGCGGGCCGTCAGTTCGGCCAGGCGGTCCTCGTCGAACTGGCGGATCTCGTCGACGTACGGCGTGTGCAGGGGCACGGGCGGGTGGTGGAAGGCGATCAACGCGGGCAGCTCGGGCGGGGCCTCCGCCAGGGTGTCCTGCAGCCAGGTCAGGGTCTCGTCGTCCAGTCTGCCGTGGTGCTCGCCGGGGACCGACGTGTCACACAGGGCCAGCGTGAAGCGGTCCGTCGTGTACGACTGGTTGATCGGTGCCGTTCCCGGGGGGTCGCCCAGCAAGTGCTCGCGGAACGCGGCGCGGTCGTCGTGGTTGCCGGGGCAGGTCAGCAGCGGGTGGCGGGACGTGAGGAGCTTGCGGGCCTCCTCGTACTCCGCCGGGGCCGCGTGGTCGGCTATGTCGCCCGTGACGATGACCGCGTCCAGGTCGTACGGGAGGTCGTTCAGGTACTCCATGACGGCGCGGGTGCGGTCGATGCTGCGGCCGCCGTCCTCCTCGCGCGTGACGATGTGGGTGTCACTCACGTGGGCGATCAGTGATGTTGATGTTGACGCTGACGCCGTCTGTGCCGGTGGGTTCGATCGGTTCGGTCGGTTCGGTCGGTTCGGTGGCATTGTGCGGGGCTCTCCTTGCGGGCTCACGGTCTTCGGGTGGCGAACCTACGGCCGCGGGCAGCCGTGCGTTAAGAGCCAGTCGTACGTGTCTGGACTGGTGCTGGTGCTGGTGCTGGTGCGGAGAGGCTTCGTAGGAAGCGGACCGACAGTGTCGGGGGGCGGCCGTCCACGTGGTCCGGCTCCCCTGGCGTCACCACCGCCCGTACTCCGTAGACCTCCGCGATCAGCTTCTCCGTGATCACCTCGGCCGGTGTGCCCGCCGCGTACGCCGTGCCCCCCTTCAGGATCAGCACGTGGTCGCAGAACATCGCCGCCAGGTTGAGGTCGTGCAGGGCGATGACGCTGGTGACGGGGAGTTCGGCGACCAGGGAGAGGAGGTCCAGCTGGTGCTGGATGTCCAGGTGGTTGGTGGGCTCGTCCAGGAGGAGTTCGCGGGGGTCCTGCGCCAGGGCGCGGGCGATCTGGACGCGCTGGCGTTCGCCGCCGGAAAGCGTGTGCCAGGACTGGGCGGCACGCTCGGTGAGGCCGGTGCGCTCCAGGGCCTCGCGTACGGCACGTTCGTCGTGGGGCGTGGGTGGCGACCATGCGCGACGGTGCGGGATGCGACCCAGGCGTACGACATCTCGTACGGTCAACTCGACCTGCGTGTCGGCGTGTTGATCGACCACGGCGATGCGGCGTGCCACCTCGCGGCGGGGCGTGTCGGTGAGCGGGCGGCCGTCCAGGGTGACCACCCCGGCGGCGGGGGCGAGGACGCCCGCGAGGATGCGCAGGAGCGTGGACTTGCCGGAGCCGTTGGGGCCGAGGAGGCCGACGGTGGCGCCGGGCGGCGGGGCAAGGCTGACGCCGTCCACGATGAGGCGGCCGCCGGCCTCACGGGCGACCCGCTCGGCGCGCAGGCCGTCCGTCGCTCCGGCCACTTCTTCGCGGCGCCTCGTCTGGTACGTCATGTCATCGCCCTCCGCGTCCGGTACAGCACCGCCACGAACGCCGGTACGCCGATGAGTGACGTCACCACGCCCACCGGGACCTCCTGGGGGTCCAGGGCCGTGCGGGCCAGGGTGTCGACCCACACCAGGAAGACCGCCCCGGCGAGCGCCGTGACGGGGAGGAGCCGGGCGTGGCCCGAGCCGACGAACGCGCGGGCCGCGTGCGGCAGGACCAGGCCCACGAAACCGATCGCGCCCGCCGAACTGACCAGCGCGGCCGTCAGCAGCGCCGTCACGCAGAGCAGGACGAGCCGGGTGCGCGCCACCCGTACGCCCAGCGTCGCCGCCGCCTCCTGGCCGAACGCGAAGGCGTCGAGCGTACGGGCGTGGGCGAGGCATACCGTCAGCGTCACGGCGAGAACCGCGGCACACAGCCATACGTCCGTCCAGCCCGCCCCGCTCAGCGAGCCGAGCAGCCAGAACAGCACGCCCCGGGCGGTCTCCGCGTCGCCCGCGGTGAGGATCACGAAGGAGGTCAGGGCGGAGAAGAGCTGCATCGCGGCGACGCCGGACAGCACCACCCGGTCCGTCGTGCCGCCGAGCGTGTGGCTCAGGAACAGGACGAGCGCGAACGAGCAGAGCGCGCCCACGAAGGCGCCCGCCGAGATCGACAGCGCTCCCCCGCCGACGCCGAGGACGAGGACCGCGACCGCTCCGGTGGACGCCCCGGACGACACCCCGAGCACGAAGGGGTCCGCGAGGGGGTTGCGGAGCAGGGACTGCATGACCGCGCCGCAGACCGCGAGGCCCGCGCCGCAGACGGCGGCGAGCAGGGTGCGGGGCATCCGCAGGTTCCAGACGATGCCGTCCCTGATGGGGGTGAGCCGTGGCTCGCCCCAGCCGAGGTGCGCGGCGAGCGCCGACCACACGTCGGGGACCGAGATGTCGGCGGGGCCGATGGTGACGGCGACCGCTACGGAGAGCGCGAGCGCGGAGCCTGCCGCCAGCCACAGCAGCCCCTGCCGGGCGGGGGCGGCCATGCTCACTTGGCGAGCCCGAACTTCCGCAGTCCGGCGGCCACTTGCTCGATGCCGTCGACCGTACGGATCGTCGGATTCATGGCCTGGCCGCTGAGCAGGACGTACCGCTTCTTCTTCACGGCGGTCAGGTTCTTGGTCGCCGGGTTCGTCTCCAGGAACTTGATCTTCGCCGCGGCGCTCTCGGCGGACTGCGACTTGCGGGTGAGGTCGCCGATGACGAGGACGTCGGGGTCGCGGTCGGCGACGGTCTCCCAGTTGATCTGGGGCCACTCCTCGCGGGTGTCGTCGAAGACGTTCTTCGCGCCGAGTTCGCGGGTGATGATGCCGGGGGCGCCGCAGCAGCCCGCCATGTACGGGGCGTCGGAGTTGGCGAACCAGTACAGGAGCGTGGTGTCGGAGGCGGTGGCCTTGTCGATGTCCTTGGTGGCGTTCGTGACCCGGCGCTTCATGTCGGCGATCAGTTTCTCGCCGCGCTGCTCGACGTCGAACACCTTCGCCAGGTCGCGTACCTCGCTGTAGACGGTGTCCATGGTGAGGGTCTTGACGCGCTTGCCGTCGCCGCCGCCGTCGTTGTCCTTGCCCGCGCAGTCGGTGGGCGAGACGTAGACGGGGACGCCGAGTTCGGTGAACTTCGTACGGTCGGCGACGCCGCCCTTGCCGACGGTGTAGAGGAAGGAGGCGCTGACGAAGTCCGGTTCCTTGGCGAGGACTTTTTCCAGGGAGGGGTAGCGGTCGGCGAGCCGCTCCACCTTCGCGTTGTCCTTCTTGAGGTTCTTCAGGACCGGGTCGGTCCAGGTGCCGGTGCCGACCATGCGGTCGGCGAGGCCGAGGGAGAGCAGGATCTCCGTGGAGCCCTGGTCGAGCGAGACGGCCCGCCGGGGCGGGGCATCGACCTTCGCCTCCTTGCCGCAGGAGGCGACCGTGACCGGGTAGCCGTCGGCGCTCTTGCCCGCGGGGGCGGCGGACTTCTGGGCGGTGCCGTTGCCGCAGGCGGTGAGCGTGAGCATTCCGGCCGCCGCGAGCGCTCCGGCCGTGAGCATTGCGGTAGAGCGCGGGGTGGTGGATGTGCGGCGCGGGGCGGATGTGCGGCGCGGGGCAGGCAGGCGCCGGGCACGCAGGTGCGGGGCGGATATACGGACTGTCGAGGACACGCGATCCCTTGAGTGTCACGGCTCATACGCGGAGCCTGGTCTGCGTCACGACCTCCGCCGGCCGGTGTGCGAGCGGAGGCGCCAGCAGGTCTTCGGACTCGGGATCGGCCGGGCGGGGCGCCTTCCCGGGCGTCGCGAGACGCCCAGTGGCCGTGGCCCCGCCCGTCCCCCTCACCGCTGCGCGTCAGTTCCGGATTCGCACCGGATTCCCTGGCCCAGGTGTGGGTTTGACTGGCTTGCGCAAGTTATCACGCGGCGTTTTCGACGCATGCCGCTTGCCGCCTGGCGGGCTTCGGCTTGCGGTGCCTTCGGGTCCTGGCGGGTTTCGGCTTGCGGTGCCTTCGGGGCCTGGTGGGCTTCGGCTTGCGGTGCCTTCGGGGCCTGGTGGGCTTCGGCTTGCGGTGCCTTCGGGGCCTGGTGGGCTTCGGCTCGCGGTGCCTTCGGGCCCTGGTGGGCTTCGGCTTGCGGCGCCTTCGGGCCCTGGTGGGCTTCGGCTCGCGGCGCCTTCGGCTGCGCCGGGCTTCGGGCTCGCTGTGCTCTCAGGCTTCGCCCGGGCTCGGGCTCGCGGTGCCTTCGGGCCCTGCTCGGCCTCGGGCTCAGGGTGCCTTCAGTCTCCGCCCGGCCTTGGGCCCGCCGTGCCCTCAGGCTCCGCCTGACCCCGGCTCAGAGTGCCCTCAGGCTCCACCCGGCCCCGGCTCAGCGTGCCCTCAGGATCCGCCCGACCCCGGCTCAGAGTGCCCTCAGGCTCCACCCGGCCCCGGCTCAGCGTGCCCTCAGGATCCACCCGGCCCCGGCTCGCAGTGCCTTCAGGCCCCGCCCGGCCCCGGCTCGCAGTGCCTTCAGGCCCCGCCCGGCCTCGGGCTCACAGTGCCTCCAGCTCCGCCGGGCCCGGCTCAGAGTGCTTCAGGCCCGCCGGACCCCGGCTCAGCGTGCCCTCAGGCTCCACCCGGCCCCGGCTCGCCGCGATAGGTTCCGAAAAACCAGCGGTTTCCCTCGGGGTCCGCGATGCCGAACTCGCGGCTGCCGTACGGCTTGTCCTCGAGCTTGCCGATGATCTTCACGCCGGCCCCGGTGAGCCGGGCGTACAGGGCGTCCACCTGGTCGGTCACCACGTAGGCGCCGGAGGTGCCCGGCTCTCCGCAGGTATCGGCGCTGGCCGACGACTCGGGGTCGTACGAGCCGAGCATGATGCCGCCGCCCTCGGGCCAGTCGAGCTGGGCGTGGGCGACGCGGTCGCCGTCCTCGTGGACGGCGGTGCGCAGGAAGCCGACGGTGCCGACAAGGAAGTCGATCAGCGCGGGGGCGTCCTGGGCCTGCAGGGCCGGCCAGACGGCGGGCTCCCGCAGGGTCGAAGGGGTGCTGGTGCTGAGCTGCTGCTTCTCGGTGGTGTTCATGCCTCCCACTCTTCGCCCCCGCCGTGCGCCCCGGCTTGGATATTCCGGCACTCTTCGGCCAGCCAGCGCGTGGGACTCGCCCCCGTGTACTGCCGGAAGTCGCGTACGAGGTGCGAGTGGTCGTAGTAACCGGTGTCGGCGGCTACCCGGGCGAGGTCCGGCGGCCCGCCCGCCGCGACCACGCGGATCACGGCGGCCTTGGCGTGCTGGAAGCGCATGAGCCGTGCCGCCTGCTTGGGGCTCAGCCCGGTCTCGGCGCGGAACAGCGCGGTCAGGCGGCGCTCGCTCAGCGCGACGTGCCGGGACAGGCCGCCCAGGGTGCCCGCGCCGCGGTGCCGGGCCAGCCAGGCCCAGGCCTCGGCGACCTCGGGGCGTACGGAACCCGGGGTCCGGTCCGCGGCCGCGCGCCGCCGCCTCAGGTAGGCGGACAGGGCGGCGAAGCGGTCCTCCCAGCGGTCCAGCTCGCACAGCCGCTCGCGGACCTCGGCGGCGCGGGCGCCGAACACGTCCGTGCCGCCGGTGACGAGCTGCCCGGTCAGCGCGCCGGCGGGCAGGCCGAGCAGGGCGCGGGCCGCCAGCGGGTGCACGGCCAGCTGGATGCCCGCCTCGTGCTCGGGCTGGACGACGTACGCGGGGCTCTGGTGCAGGCCGCCCACGACGATGTCGGTGCGGACCGCGTCCGCGCCGGTCGCCTGGGCGGGCGTGCCGCCGCTGGCGATGGGCCCGTCCAGCGAGAAGATCACCGTCAGATACGGCGAAGGCAGACCCCGGTGCAGGGCGGGCCGCTGCCCGGCGGTGCGGTAACCGACCGCGGACACGACCATGCCGTCGAGCCGGGGAACGGTCCGGACGAACTCACGGGAGCCCATGCGGTCCAGTATGCGCGGTGGGTGCGGGCGGCCGGGGGCCCTTATGCGTCCGGTCAACCGCCGCACCTCGCCGCGCAGTCGCAGGCCCCGCCGGCTGTCGAATGTCGAATGTCTAAGTCCTGTCGGCCGCGGGCGCGGTGGTTGATGTTGTGGGGCGGGGAACGGCCGAGCGGTTGCGGGGCGACGGCCCGACCAGCACCCGGCGGCGTGAACGGTCCGACCAGGACCCGGCGGCATGGACAGTCCGACTAAGGCCCGGCGGCATGGACAGTCCGACCAAGGCCCGGCGGCATGGACAGTCCGACCAAGGCCCGGCGGCATGGACAGTCCGACCAAGGCCCGGCGGCGTGCACGGTCCGTCGGCCGCAGGCGCGAGTGGACGCGACGCGAAGCCCCACAGTCCCGCCCCTCACGGCCCGGGCCCGCCCTCGCGTCCCGCTCCACTACCCCCGTTCCCCTCCCCCACACCCCCCGGGCACGGTGACTTCGATCATGGGAAACGGGCGCCCCGCCCCATAGCATTGCGCGCCGCTCCGGATGGGGCCGCGCATCGCTCTCAGGAACGGCGGGACACGGAAGACATGGCAGTACGAGAGAAGAAGAAGCTGGGCCTCATCGGCGCCACGGGGGCCCTCGCCGCCGCCGTCCTCGCGGGCGGCGCGCTGTGGCCGACGAGTGAGGCGACCGCCGCCGACACCTCGATCGCCACCGCCCGCGAGCTGTCGCACTGGCCCAAGCCGGTCGCGAAGAAGCTCGGCAAGGTCATCGCCGCCAACGACCACAAGGGCGCGTACGCCGTCTTCGACGCGGACAACACGACGTACCGCAACGACCTCGAGGAGTCGCTGCTGCCCTTCCTGGAGATGAAGGGCGTACTGACCCGCAAGACCATGGACCCGTCCCTGAAGACCATCCCCTTCAAGGACACGGCCACGCACAAGGAGAGCCTCTACAGCTACTACAACCGGCTCTGCGAGGTGGACGACCAGCTCTGTTACCCCTGGGTCGCGCAGATCTTCTCCGGCTTCACGCTGAAGGAGCTCAAGGGGTACGTCGATGAGCTGCTGGCGTACAAGAAGCCGATACCCGCCGAGTACTACGAGGACGGGAAGCTCACCAAGACGGAGGTGAAGCCGCCCGAGTTCTCCAACGGCATGCGCCAGCTCTACAAGACGCTGCGCTCCCACGGCATCGAGGTGTACGTCGTCAGCGCGGCCAGCGAGGACCTGGTGCGCATGGTCCTCGCCGACCCGAAGTACGGCTACGGCGTCAAGCCGCAGAACGTCATCGGCGTCTCCATGCAGCTCAAGGACCGCAAGACCGGTGAGGTGACCAGTTCCCGCAAGGAGATCGCCGAGGGCCGCTTCGGCGAGAAGGACCGCGAGAAGCTGGCGGCGCGGGAGCTGACGCCGAACCTGTGGGCGCCGCTCACCTGGTACGAGGGCAAGCCCGCGGCGATCAACACGTACATCGACGAGTGGAAGAAGCCGGTCCTCGTGGCAGGTGACACGCCGGTCAGCGACGGGCCGATGCTGTTCCACTCCGCCGATGTGGAGCACGGCGGCGTACGGGTCTGGGTCAACCGCAAGGACTCGTACATGAAGCAGCTCGACGGGATGAAGAAGAAGAACGCCGACCGGCAGCGCGAGCTGGGCCAGAAGGTGACCGCCGACAAGCGGTGGCTGACGGTCACCCCGGACCAGATCGGCTGACCCGTGTCCGCTGCCCCGTGTCCGCTGACCCGAATCTGCTGCCCGAATCCGCTGCCCGGATCCGCTGACCCGATCCGCTGACCTGACCCGGATCCGCTAGCCGGTCAGCCGGCCGTCGTCCACGCCGCCACCTGCTTGGCGAGCGCGCCGCCCGCCTTCGTCCACGCGAAGTGGTCGAGGCGGTCGCCCGCCTCCCGTTCGGTGTAGTGGCGCCTGGTGAGGCGGGCCCGGGGGACCTTGCCGAGCAGGTGGTCGAGGGCGGAGGCGGGGGCGAGGGTGTCGTGGTCGACGGAGACCGCGAGCACGGGCAGCTCCAGGGCGGCGAGGGCCGCTTCGTAGTCGAGCGTGGAACCCTTGGCGGTGTAGCGGCCCGTACGCCCCTGCCGCGCCCAGTCCCGCATGACGCCCCTGGGCTGGTTGCCGCCGAACCCGAGCCGGGTGCCGGGCCAGCGGCCGAGCACGGTCGCCGTCGCGGCGATCAGCAGCTCGCCGAGGAGCAGAGCGGGGGCGCGCAGCGGGCCGTACGCGCGGAACCAGACGGATCCCGTGGCGACGAGCGCCACGCCGTCGACGCCGGGGCCCGCCCTCAACGCCGCGTACACCAGGCCGAGTTGGCCGCCGAGGCTGTGGCCGAGGAGGTACAGGGGCGGCTCGGAGCCCAGCTCGGCGCGGATCGCCGCGAGGACCGCGGGGAGGTCTTCCTCGACGATCGCGCGGTAACCGTGGTCGCGCGCCGCGCGGTCGGTGGCGCGTGGCGTCGCCTCGCCCTGCCCGCGCAGGTCGGCGGTGAGCACGGTGAGGCCCTCGTCGTGCAGCCGGCGCGCGAAGTGGCGGTAGAAGCGGGCGGGAGTACCCATGGCCGGGAGGATCAGCACCGCGGGCGCCGGCGGCGGTCCGGGCGCCGGCCCGGAACCGGACGGAAGGAAGCGTTCGGGCGCGGGCGCGCGCAGAGCACGCACCGGCACGCGGGCGCCGTCCGGGAGTTCGGCGGTCGTCAGAAGCGGCAGTTCGTCGGCGGGGCCGGCCTTGGCCATACCGACGGGTTCCGGCTGGGTCATGGTGCACAGCATGTCTCATCGCACATGTGACCGCACGGGATCGCGCGGGATCGGCGCGGGGATCGCGGGATCAGCGCGGGGACCAGGGAATCGGCGCGGGACCGACGCGGGAACCCGCGCGGGAAGCCAGTGCGGGATCCGACGTAGGACTGGCGCGGGACCGGCATGGGACCGGCATGGGACCGGCGTGGGACGGCATGGGACGGCATGGGACGGCATGGGACCGGCATGGGACCGGCGCGGGATCAGCGCAGGGCCGACGCAGGATCAGCGCAGGAACGACGCAGAACCGGCAAGGGGCAGACGCGGGAACGGCGCGGGACCAGCGCGAGGCCCGCACGGGATCAGCGCGAGGCCCGCACGGGACCAGCGCAAGGCCCGCACGGGACCAGCGCAAGGCCCGCAGAGACGTGAAGTCCCCCCGCGGGCCCCGCACTTGCGCTCTCCGTCCGCTCAGCGGCTGTACCGCATCAGCGCACGCACCATGTGACAGGTGACGTCGGACGGCGGGTGGATCCCGATCTCCTCCGCCATCGCCCGTATCGTGCTGTTCTTCGCCTGGTTCGGCAGCCAGACGCCCGAGTCGAGCAGGGCGATGGCCAGGCGCATGGCCTTGAGGCGGCGGTTGTGGTTGACGTACCACTCGCGCGGCCGGCCGGCGGGCAGCGCCTTCTTCTCCAGCGGTGCGTACGGCAGATCGAAAAGGACGGGCTTGGACACGGGCTTTGTTGTCAGTGCGGCAGCGGGCACAGGCATCCTCCTGTCGCGGTCAGGACCCCCCGTCGGGCGCCCTCGAACACTACTGTGATTCTACTGCGAGGCACTGACAATCGCCGCTGGCCAGAGGGGCTTTGGGGTGTTCGAACAGGGCCGCACCACACACCCTGGGACGGGTGTGTCGGAGGTAGCGTGTGCGGCATGGAGATCTGGATCAACCCCGCCTGTTCGAAGTGCCGAAGCGCCCTCGCGCTGCTCGACGCGGAGGGCGCCGACTACACCGTGCGCCGCTACCTCGACGACGTACCGACCGAGGACGAGATCCGTGCCGTGCTGGAGCGTCTCGGCCTCGAACCCTGGGACATCACCAGGCCCCAGGAGCAGGCCGCCAAGGACCTGAACCTCAAGGACCGCGAGGCCTGGCCGCGCGACGCCTCGGGCCGCGCCCGCTGGATCAAGGCCCTCGCCGAGCACCCGAAGCTGATCCAGCGGCCCATCATCACGGCGGACGACGGCACGGCGGTCGTGGCCCGGACCGAGGAGGCGGTACGGGACGCGGTGTCCCGCGGATGACCGCCGACGTGTGGACGTATACGTACAGAGGTGGCCGTCGACGTATACGGAATGTCACCGTGACGTGAACCACACCCGGCCCAGGTAACACGGGGTTCACACAAGAGCAACGGTCGGGAAATCGCCGGTTGCGAGGCTGCCGCACACCACCACGGCACCGCAGCACCCGCACGTTCTGCGCCGTACCGAACGTTTTAAGGATGAGGCCCCGTGACCTTCAAGGCTGAGTACATCTGGATCGACGGCACCGCGCCGACCGCCAAGCTCCGTTCGAAGACGAAGATCCTCGCGGACGACGCGAAGGGTGCCGAGCTGCCGCTCTGGGGCTTCGACGGATCCAGCACGAACCAGGCCAAGGGGCACGCCTCGGACCGCGTACTGAAGCCCGTCTTCACCTGCCCGGACCCGCTCCGCGGCGGCGACGACGTGCTCGTGCTGTGCGAGGTCCTCAACACGGACATGACGCCGCACGAGTCCAACACCCGCGCCGAGCTGGCCGAGGTCGAGGCCCGCTTCGGCGCGCAGGAGCCGATCTTCGGCATCGAGCAGGAGTACACCTTCTTCGAGGGCGACCGCCCCCTTGGCTTCCCCGTCGGCGGTTTCCCCGCCGCGCAGGGCGGCTACTACTGCGGCGTCGGCTCGGACGAGATCTTCGGCCGTGACGTCGTCGAGGCCCACCTGGAGAACTGCCTGAAGGCGGGCCTCGGCATCTCCGGCATCAACGCCGAGGTCATGCCGGGCCAGTGGGAGTTCCAGGTCGGCCCGCTCGCCCCGCTGGAGGTCTCCGACCAGCTGTGGATCGCCCGCTGGCTGCTCTACCGCACCGCCGAGGACTTCAAGGTCTCCGCGACCCTGGACCCGAAGCCGGTCAAGGGCGACTGGAACGGCGCGGGCGCGCACACCAACTTCTCCACCAGGGCGATGCGCGAGGGCTACGCGCCGATCATCACCGCCTGCGAGGCCCTCGGCGAGGGCTCGAAGCCGCTGGACCACGTCAAGAACTACGGCGCCGGCATCGACGACCGGCTGACCGGCCTGCACGAGACCGCCCCGTGGGACGAGTACAAGTACGGCGTCTCCGACCGCGGCGCCTCGGTCCGCATCCCGTGGCAGGTCGAGGTGGAGCAGAAGGGCTACATCGAGGACCGCCGCCCGAACGCGAACGTCGACCCGTACGTCGTGACGCGGCTGCTCGTCGACACGTGCTGCACCGCCCTGGAGAAGGCCGGTCAGGTCTGATTCCGCATGGTTCGTCCGTACGATGACGGGGGCGCCCACCGCGAGATCGGTGGGCGCCCCCGCCGTCGTCGGCATCCTGTCTGCTTCAATGGGGGCATGGGCAGCAGCTACCGGAACACCGCGACGGGTCGCCATGACCTCGAGCCTTTCTGGCCCTCCCGGCAGCATCACGACTTCGACCGGATGTGTTGCCGCGCGATGAACGCGCGGGCCCTTTAAAGCCGTTCACCCGGCCTTCGCCTGGCGCGCACGACGTACGTCTCGTTCTCGACGACTCCTTCTTCGCGCGAAAGAGCTGACTTCACATGGCGAACTCACGTACTTTCACTGCCGCTTCCGCTTCCCCTTCCGCTGCCGCTTCCGCTGCGGCCTCCGTCTCCGCCGCCCGGGGGCGCCTGCGGGCCGTCGACCCGGACGAGGTGGTGCAGATCGCCGACTTCCTGCCGCCGGGCGCCCAGTGGCTGCCCGCGCCGCAGCACACGCTGCCGACCCTGCCGGGGCAGCCGCCGATGATCGGCTATCTCGTCCTCGTACCGGCCGGGCAGGAGCCGGCCGGGCACGAGTCGGTCGAGCCGGAGGCGTCGGCCACGGGGCCGGTCAGGGGGCCGGTCAGGGTCGACGCCGTACAGCGCTCCGCCGAGGTCGACGGGCGGCCGCTCGACCTCACGTACCTGGAGTTCGAACTGCTCGCGCACCTCGTCGCGCACCCCCACCGGGTGCACACCCGGGACCAGTTGGTGACCACGGTGTGGGGGTACGGGCACGTGGGCGACGGGCGCACCGTCGACGTCCATGTCGCGCGGCTGCGGCGCAAGCTCGGCGCCGAGCACCGCGGGACGATCCAGACGGTGCGGCGCGTTGGCTACAAGTACGTCCCGCCGGCGCATCGCTGAGCGTCGGCTCTCTGCTTGGAGCAGAAGGCAGTTCCGCTGACCCCCTCACCAGGGCAGAGTCGTCCCCATGAGACTTCTGATACTGGGTGGTACTGAGTTCGTGGGCCGCGCCGTCACCGAGGCGGCGCTCGCCCGGGGCTGGGAGGTGACCGTCTTCCACCGCGGCCGCCACGCGGCGCCCGAGGGGGTCCGCGCCATCCACGGTGACCGCACGGCCGAGGGCGGCCTCGCGGGGCTCGCCGAGGGCGAGTGGGACGTGGTGGTCGACACCTGGTCGGCCGCGCCGCACGTCGTACGGGACTCGGCGCGGCTGCTCGCCGGGCGGGCCGGGCGGTACGTCTATGTGTCCAGCGGTTCCGTGTACCGCTACCCGGGCGAGGCGGGGTCCGACGAGAGCTTCCCC
Organism: Streptomyces sp. NPDC003379; assembly: GCF_053589195.1. Classification (NCBI taxonomy): domain Bacteria; kingdom Bacillati; phylum Actinomycetota; class Actinomycetes; order Kitasatosporales; family Streptomycetaceae; genus Streptomyces; species Streptomyces sp. NPDC003379. Next base: position 16,293 of record NZ_JBSFRK010000010.1, read on the forward strand.
GTGGTGGACGGCGACCCGGACGCGGAGGCGACGGCGTACGCGGAGGACAAGCGGGGCGGGGAGCTCGCCGCGATCGCCGGGTTCGGGGCCGAGCGGACGGTGCTCGCGCGGGCGGGGCTGATCCTCGGCCCCTACGAGAACATCGGCCGGCTGCCGTGGTGGCTGAACCGGGTCGCGCGGGGCGGTCCCGTCCTCGCCCCCGGGCCGCGGGACCTGGAGATCCAGTACGTCGACGTGCGGGACCTCGCGGAGTGGGTCCTCGACGCGGCCGTGGCGGAACTGCACGGCGCGTACAACCTGGTCAGCCCCATGGGGCAGATCACGATGGGCGAGCTGCTCGACGCGTGCGTCGAGGTGGCGGGCGGCAATGACGTGTCGCTCCGCTGGACGGCGCCCGAGGTGGTCCTTGAGGCGGGCATCGAGCAGTGGATGGAGCTGCCGGTGTGGCTGGCGCCCGGGGAGCTGCACGACACGATGCACCGGACCTCTTCGGAGAAGGCCGTCGCCGCGGGGCTGGGGACCCGGCCCGTCGCGGCCACGGTCCGTGACACGTGGGAGTGGCTCCAGTCCATCGGCGGCACGCCGCCGCAGCGCCCCGACCGCCCGGTGGTGGGGCTCGCCCCCGAGAAGGAGGCGAAGGCGCTCGGCCTCTGACGTGATGTGACATGACGCGATGTGATGTGGCCCCGGCGCGCAAGAAGCGCCGGGGCCACGTCACGTATATGAGCGTCTCGCTTCCGAGCGTCTCACTTACGAGCGTCTAGGTCACCGCCCGCTCGGAACAGGGACGTTGTGCCGTCCGCCCTGGGGCGGGGCAGCGGGCCCCTCCTCCTCGTGGGAGATCCGCGGCAGCCACCTGAGATACCGCGGCGTGTGCCAGTTCCGCTCCCCCAGCAGGGTCATCACGGACGGCAGCAGGATCATGCGGACCACCGTGGCGTCCAGCAGGACCGCGACGCCGAGGCCCACACCCATCTGCTGCATGTCCTGCATGGACAGCGTCCCGAAGACCGCGAAGACCGCCACCATGATCACGGCCGCGCCCGTCACCGCGCCCGCCGTGCGCGTGATGCCCTCATGGATCGCCGAGCGGTTGTCCATGCCCCGGTCCCGGGCCTCGCGGATCCGGGAGACCACGAACACGTGGTAGTCCATCGACAGGCCGAAGAGGACGACGAGGACGAACAGCGGCATCCAGTTCTCGATCGCGCCGACCTGTTCCGAGCCGATCAGCTCCGCGCCCCAGCCGTGCTGGAAGACGGCGGTCATGACACCGTACGCCGCGCCCACCGAGAGGAGGTTGAGGAGGATCGACGTCACCGCGACGACCACGGAGCGGAAGCTGAAGAGCATCAGCAGGAAGGTCACGATCGCGATGAAGCCGAAGACGGGCACGATGCCCTTGCCGAGCTGGTCGCTGAAGTCCTCGGACGAGGCCAGGTCGCCGCCCACGTACGCCGTCGCGTCCACGCCCTCGAAGGCCGCGGGAACCGTGTCGTCGCGCAGCTCGCCGAGCGCCTTCTTGGCCTCGGCGTCGGTGCCGTCGCCCGGCAGCGGCACCGCGATCTCGGCGACGCCGGCCGCCCGGTGGACGGTGAGTTCGGCGCCGTCGCCCGCCTTCTTCGTCAGGGTGTCCAGGGCGTTCCGCACCTGTCGCGCGTCGATGTCGTCCGCCTCGACGACGATCCGGGCGGGGGCGGGGCCGCCGGGGAACTCCTCGGTGATCTTCTTGTACGAGATGGAGAGCGGGGCGTCGGAGCCGAACTGCTTCTCCAGGCCGAGCTGTTCGGTCTTCATGCCGAGCGCGGGCGCGGCCAGCGCGAGGAGCAGGACCGCCGCGCCGACGGCGAAGAACTTCGGGCGGGCGAGTACGGGCCCAAGGAGCTTGCCCGCGACGCCGCCACTCGGTCGCGTGCCCCTCTTCGAGGTCTTCGAAGCGCGGTTCAGGAACGGGACGCGGCCCGCGTCGATCCGGTCGCCGAGCCCCGCGAGCAGCGCCGGCAGGACCGTGACGGAGCCGATCATCGCCACGCACACGACCAGGATCGTGGCGACGGCGAAGCCCTTGAAGAGGAGCAGCCCGGACAGGAACATGCCCGCCATCGCGACCATCACCGTCAGACCGGAGACCAGGACGGCGCGCCCGCTGGTGGCCGCGGCGATCCGCAGCGCGGTCTCCGCGTCCCGGCCGGCCGCCCGCTCGTCGCGCTCGCGGCGCAGATAGAACAGGCAGTAGTCGACGCCGACCGCGAGGCCCATCAGGAACATCACGGAGTACGTCGTCTCGAAGAGGTGCAGCTGATGGCTGGCGAGGGAGAGCAGTCCGAACGCCGCCACGCACGCCGTGAGCGCGAGGCCGACCGGCAGCAGCGCCGCGACCACCGCGCCGAAGGCGACCAGGAGGATGCCGAGCGCGAGCGGCACCGCGGTGAACTCGGCCTTCTTCAAGTCGTCGGAGAGCAGGTCGGACAGCTGCTTCTCAGAGCTGGCGTCGCCGAACTGGTGGAGGGTGATGCCGTGCGCCGCGCCGTCCTGCCGCGCCTTCGCCACGGCGTCGAGCACCGGCTGGACGCGATCGGCCGCCTCGTCCGACGCGCCCTTGATCTCGAAGCGGAGCAGCGCGTCCTTGCCGTCCTCGGAGGACAGCGGTGCCTGGACGTCCTTCACGTCGCCGGTCGCGGTCAGCGCCTTCGACAGGTCGGCCGCCGCGTCGCGCCAGCCGTCGGCGGTCCGCGCGGTGACCATGACGAGTTCGCCCGCGGGCTCGTCGACGCCAGCGTCCTTGAGGATCTCGGCGGCCCGGCCCGAGTCGCCGACCCCCATCTCGTCGTCGGACGCGGTGACCATGCCGGAGGCCCCGCCGAGGACCGTGGCGAGGACCACGAAGACGAGCCAGCCGAGTACGGCCGTCTTGCGGTGGTGTGCGCTCCACACTCCGAGTCGTGCCGCGAGGTTCCGCCTCATGGCGCTTTCGCCCCCATCAGTCTGCGTGAGTGAACGTCGAACAAGACGTGACCCACGCTAGAAATCCAGGACGTGGCGCCCCAGCCGTCGGGCACCCCTCCGCGTGAAGCACAGGGCGAGGCCAGGGGGTGTCGTCAGGTACACCCCCCGCTCGGGTGGAGGACCCAATGACCTGGGCCCGCGCCGCCCGCGAGACTGTGACGGTGCCGTACGCACAGAACGCGGCGGGCCGCCCGTGCCCCACCGGTGCTCGACGAGAGGGATGAATGACCATGACGAGGCTGAAGGACGCACTGATCGCGGGGGCCCGGGGCCTCTATCTGGCGATCGTCTCGTTGGTGGGCTCGATCGTCCTCTTCGTGTTCGCGTTCCTGTCGATCGCGTTCATCCTGCTCGGGATCGGCGTCTTCACCACGCCGGCCGTCCTGATGGGCGTACGCAAGTACGCCGACGCGCAGCGCATACGGGCCGGTGAGTGGTCCGGCGTGCAGATCCCGTCTCCGTACCGCGCTCTTCCGGCCGGTGGGCGGTCGGGTGTCGCCGGGCAGGTGGAGCGCTGCTCGCTGATGCTGAAGGACCCGGCGACCTGGCGCGACCTCCAGTGGCTCCTGGTGAACATGACGGCGGGCTTCGTCGTCGTGATCTTCGCCCCGGCACTGCCGCTCTACATGCTGTACGGCTGGGTGCTCGCGTTCGGCGTATGGGAGCCGATTCACAACGCGGGCGGCGGCGAGTGGTACGCCTTCATCCACGTCACCTCGCAGTCCACCGCCAACCAGGCGGCCGCGCTCGGCGTGGGCTTCTTCGCGCTGGGCGTTCTCGTCAACACCTCGCTCATACGCGCCCACTTCCTGCTCGCCCGGACGTTTCTCGCGCCCACTTCGGCCATGCGGGAGCGCGAACTGGCCCACCGGGTCGATCGGTTGACCGAGACGCGGCACGACGCCGTGGACAACTCCGCCGCCGAGCTGCGCCGCATCGAGCGCGATCTGCACGACGGCGCGCAGGCCCGCCTGGTGGCCATGGGCATGGACCTCGGCACCATCGAGGCGCTCGTCGAGTCGGACCCGGCCAAGGCCAAGCAGCTGCTCGCCAAGGCCCGGCAGAACTCCGGCGAGGCGCTGACGGAGCTGCGCGACCTGGTCCGCGGCATCCATCCGCCGGTCCTGGCCGAGCGGGGCCTCGGGGACGCGGTGAAGGCCCTCGCGCTGCGCCTGCCGATCTCCACCGAGGTCGACGTGGAGCTGCCGGGCCGGGCCGAGGCCCCGGTCGAATCGGCGGCGTACTTCGCGGTGAGCGAGTCGCTGACCAACGCGATCAAGCACTCGGGCGCCGACCGTCTCTGGGTGGACATGCACCACGGCGACGGCATGCTGCGCATCGCCGTCACCGACAACGGCAAGGGCGGCGCGGCCGTCGGCGCGGGGTCCGGGCTGAGCGGAATCGAACGCCGACTCGGTACATTCGACGGCGTACTGGCCGTCAGCAGTCCCGCGGGCGGCCCGACCATGGTGACCATGGAGATCCCTTGCGCGTTGTCCTAGCCGAAGACCTCTTCCTGCTGCGCGACGGCCTGGTGCGGATGCTGGAGGCATTCGACTTCGAGATCGCGGCGGCCGTGGAGAGCGGGCCGGAACTGACCGAGGCCCTCGCGGAGCTGCGGCCGGACGTCGCCGTCGTCGACGTCCGGCTGCCGCCGTCCCACACCGACGAGGGCCTCCAGTGCGCGCTGGCGGCCCGCCGCGCCAGGCCGGGGCTGCCCGTGCTCGTCCTCTCGCAGCATGTGGAGCAGTTGTACGCGCGTGAGCTGCTGGCCGACGGCACCGGCGGCGTCGGGTATCTCCTCAAGGACCGGGTCTTCGACGCCGCGCAGTTCATCGACGCCGTACGCAGGGTCGCGGCGGGCGGCACCGCCATGGACCCGCAGGTGATCCAGCAGCTCCTCTCGCGGCGCTCCAGCGACCAGCCGCTCGGCGCGCTCACCCCGCGCGAGCGCGAGGTGCTCGAACTCATGGCGCAGGGCAGGTCGAACGCGGCGATCGCGTCCCAACTCGTGGTCACGGAGCGGGCGATCGCCAAGCACACGTCGAACATCTTCGGGAAACTCGATCTTCCGGTCTCCGACGACGACAATCGGCGCGTGCTCGCGGTATTGGCGTATCTCGACCAAGGGCGCTGAACACGCCGGGCGGTTGATGCGTATGTAACCCCATGGGACGCACATCACGAAAACGATCAAAGCTGGCCGGACGGATGATCGCCGCGTCGGCGGCCCTGCTCATGGGCGGCGGCGGTCTCGTCGCGGTGAATGTCTACGCGAACGCCGAAGAAGGCCCGGATCAGCCTCCTCCACAGAGCGCCGGGCAGCGGGCGTCGACCATCAGCTGCCCGGACGTGGCCAATCAGCTGCCCGAGGTGCCCGAACCGGCGCGCGGCACGGTGGACCGCCGGCTCGCCGATCTGGACAGCCAGATCACCCGGGCCTACGCGGAGTTCACCAAGGCCGAGGAGAAGGAGTCCGTGCTCGGCCCGCTGGAGGAGCGGCGGCGCGGCACGCTCGACGAGATCGCGGACGCCATGGACCGGGCCGGTGGGAGGCCGGAGGGAATCGACGGCATGGCGCCCTGTACGTTGCGGGCCGACGACCAGGCACAGGGCGAGGGACAGGGCGAGGAGCAGGGTGAAGGGCAGAGCGGGGGGCAGAGCGGTAATGGGCCCGAAGCCGGTGACTTCGTCGAGATCGAGTCCGTACGGCCCAACGTCAACCGCCCCCGCAATCAGCGCGGCGCCTCCCGCGGGACCTTCACCACGAAATGCGGGCGGAACGAGAACGGAAAGTTCAATCCCGACAATGTCATCGTCGCGCCCGGTGTGAGCAATGGCGCTCACCATATGCACGACTACGTGGGAAATCAGGCGACGGACGCGTTCTCCGGCGATGACGATCTCGCCAACGGCGAGACGAGTTGCCGCAATCAGGGCGACAAGTCGACGTATTACTGGCCCGTGCTGCGCCTCCAGAACGGAAAGGACGAGAACGACGCGCAGGCGGACGGCGGCGGCAAGGACCAGAACGTCGGCGAGATCCAGACACCGGCCTCCGTCACCCTGAAATTCGCCGGGAATCCGACGAGCAAGGTCGTCGCGATGCCGCGCTTCCTGCGCGTCATCACCGGTGACGCCAAGGCGTTCACGAACGGCGACGCCAATGCCAACGCCTCCTGGAGCTGCACCGGGTTCGAGAACCGCCAGCTCAAGGACAAGTACCCGATCTGCCCCGAGGGCAGCAAGGTCGTCCGGACGTTCAACTTCCAGAGCTGCTGGGACGGGCGCAACACCGACAGCGCCAACCACCGCACCCATGTCGCCTTCGCCGATCAGCGGACCGGCGCCTGCCCCCGGGGCTTCCGGGCCATCCCGCAGCTGGTGCAGCGCGTGGTGTACGACGTACCGCCGGGGCCCGGCTTCGCCGTCGACTCGTTCCCCGAGCAGCTGCACAAACCCGTCACCGACCACGGTGACTTCATCAACGTATTCGACGAGCGGCTGATGCGGCGCGTGGCGAGCTGCGTCAACTCCGGGCAGCGCTGCACCTGACCCGCCCGCCCGTTCACCCCCCGTGGCGGCCGTGGTGGCCCCCGCCGTGCCTCCCCGCGGCGTCCACCACGGTCCCGCCGAGCCGCTCACGCAGCGCCGAGATGTCGGCGGGGCCGCCGACCGCGACCCAGCTGCCGCCGACGAGGTACGTGCCGCCGTAGTCGTCCGCCTCGTCGAGCCATTCGGCCTGGCCACGCGCGTTTGTAAAGGTTACGAGGATGTAGCGCCGGGCACCGTTCTCACAGGTGGCCTGGCGCAGGTCGGCCGCGTCCGTCTGGATGTCGGCCCTGCATCTCGCCCTGGCCGCCAGCTGCTCCAGGCTGCCGCTCGCCGTGCTCGGTGTGTCGTCACCCCCCGAGCCGCATCCCACGATCACCGAGCCGCATCCCACCATCGCGAGCAGAAGGCCCACGCCCCTGCCCGAAAGCACGATCCGTGCTGCCTTCATCGTCCCACCAGCCTCTTCCGGCGAGCCGAACCCGCCTGTCTCGTATGCACCTTTGAGGGGAGTCGGCCGCGCGGATACCGTGCGCCGCAGCCTTCACCTCAGGGGGTACACATGTCCGAACCGTCCCGTCGTACCGTGCTCGGCACCGCCGGTGCCCTCGGCCTCGGCGCCGCCATCGGCGGAGTGCCGCTGCCGGCCCGCGCCGCCGAGGGGTCCGAGAAGGCCCCCGCCTTCGATACGGATTCCGCGCGCTCGGCGCTCAACAGACTTCTGCCGCGTCACGCGGACCAGATCCGGCTCAGATTCCTGCCCGCGCGGGGCCGCGAGGACCGCTTCCGGGTCACCGGGGCCACCGGGCGGATCGAGGTGTCCGGCACGACACCCGCGGTGCTCCTCACCGGCGTCCACTGGTACCTGAAGTACGTGTGCGGCGCCCACATCACCTGGAACGGCGACCAACTGGACCTGCCGCGCAGACTGCCCGCACCGGTCAGACCGCTGGAGCGGTCCACCAGCCTCCCCCACCGGTTCGCCCTGAACGACACCAACGACGGGTACACCGCGCCGTACGCCGACTGGACGTACTGGGAGCGGATGATCGACGTACTCGCCCTGCACGGCTACAACGAAGTCCTCGTGGTGGCGGGCGCCGAGGCCGTCTACCACCGGGTCCTCCAGGAGTTCGGCTACTCCGACGCCGAGGCCAGGGCGTGGCTGCCCGCGCCCTCGCACCAGCCGTGGTGGCTGCTGCAGAACCTCTCCGGGTACGGGGGTCCGCTCACCGCCCAACTCATCGCGGACCGCGCCACGTTGGGGCGCAGGATCACCGACCGGCTGCGCGCGCTCGGCATCGCGCCCGTGCTGCCCGGCTACTACGGGCACGTGCCCGACGGGTTCGTCGAGCGCAACGGCGGTGACGCGCGGGTCGTACCGCAGGGCGTCTGGCACGGCTTCGAGCGGCCCGACTGGCTCGATCCGCGCACCTCGGCCTTCGCGAAGGTCGCCGCGTCCTTCTACCGGCACCAGGAGCGGCTCCTCGGCCCCGCCGACCTGTTCAAGATGGACCTGCTGCACGAGGGCGGCACCGCCGGTGACGTGCCCGTGCCCGCCGCCGCCCGGGGCGTGGAAGCCGCCCTGCGGACGGCGCGGCCCGGCGCGACGTGGGTGATCCTCGGCTGGGAGGCCAATCCGCTGCCCGCGCTGCTCGACGCCGTCGACAAGAAGCGGATGCTGATCGTCGACGGCGTCTCGGACCGGTACACGAGCGTCACCGACCGGGAGAGGGACTGGGGCGGCACGCCGTACGCCTTCGGCACCATCCCCAACTTCGGCGGGCGCACGACGATCGGCGCCCGTACGCACCTCTGGAACGAGAAGTTCTTCGCCTGGCGGGACAAGCCGAACAGCGCGCTGGTGGGTACGGCCTTCATGCCGGAGGCCACGGACCGCGACCCGGCCGCCTTCGAGCTGTTCTCCGAGCTGGCCTGGGCCGAGGGTCCGGTGGACCGGGCTTCGTGGTTCTCCTCGTACGCCGACTTCCGGTACGGCGGGCGCGACCGCGACGCGCGGGCCGCCTGGCGGGCGCTGCACGACACCGCCTACCGGCACACCGCCGTGGAGCGCAGCGACCCCCACGACTCCCTGTTCGCCGCCCGCCCCGACCTCGCGGCCAGCCGCGCCGCCGAGTACGCGCCGCGCGCCCTGACCTACGACCCGGCCCGCTTCGACGCCGCGCTCGCCGGGCTGCTGGGGGTGGCGGGCGGGCTGCGGGGCAGCGCCGCCTACCGGTACGACCTGGTGGACGTGGCCCGCCAGGCCCTCGCACACCGCAGCCGGCAGCTCCTGCCGCAGCTGCGGGCCGCCTACCGGCGCAAGGACCAGGACACCTTCCGGGCCCTTTCCACGCTGTGGCTGCGGCTGATGCGGCTCTCGGACGACGTCACCGGGACCGACCCCGCGTTCCTGCTCGGGCCCTGGGTCGAGGCCGCCCGGCGCATGGGGACGACCGAGGCCGAGCGCGCCGAGTTCGAGCGGACCGCCAAGGTGCTGATCACCGTCTGGGGCGACCGTGCCACCGCCGACGGCGGCAGGCTCCACGAGTACGGCAACCGCGAGTGGCACGGGCTGATGAGCGACTTCTACGTGCCCCGCTGGCAGCGGTGGCTCGACGAGCTCGCGGACGCGCTGGCGGCGGGGCGCGAGCCGAAGCCGGTCGACTGGTACGCGGTGGAGGAGCCATGGACGCGGTCGCGCGAGGACTATCCGCTGCGGCCGGTCGGCGACCCGTACCGCACCGCCTCGCGGGTGCGGGGCGTCCTCGCGCGGGCGCCCTACCAGGGTTCCGTGGAGGTCACCGCGGAACCGCCCGCCTTCCCGCCGGGCGGCCACGCGCGCGTGACGGCCGTCTTCCGCAACGTCAACGGGCTGCGTGCCACGGGCCGCGTCGACTTCGCGTTGACCGGCATCGAGGCGGAGCCGACGGGACCGGTGTCCCTGCCGAGGGTCGGGCCCGGGGGCACGGGGCAGGTGACGTGGCGGGCCAGTGCGCCGGACACCCCGCTGGACCGGCCGCTGCGTCCGCTGCCGTACGAGATCGCCGTGCGGTACGGGCCGGCCGGCGAGCGGCGGGTGCGGCACGTCCACGAAGGGACGCTGTTCGAGGCGGGGCCGGTGGGCGGCGGCTGGAAGACGTACTCCAACAACGGCGCCGTCTTCGGTGAGTTGGAGGGGCGGTACGCGATCGACGGGGGCGGGGCCGATCTGTGGAAGGGCACCACCGAGTTCGGCACGCTCTACCGTGCCGGGGCGTTGCGCGACGGGGTCTCGGTGACGGTCCGGGTCGACGCGCAGGCGGCGACGGGGCCGTGGGCTCGGGCGGGGATCATCGCCCGTGACTCGATGGCCACGGCAGGCTCTCCTGGCATCGTGAACCTCGCTGTCACTCCGGGGAACGGGGTCGTGCTGTCGTACGACACGAACGGTGACGGCACGTTGGACACGTACAAGCGGGTTACGGGGGTCAAGGCGCCGGTGCTGTTGCGGCTTACGCGGGTTGGGGGTGTGTTTACGGGGGCCTTTTCCACGGACGGGGGTGGTACTTGGCGGGACGTGGCGACGGTTGGCGTGCCGCCGGGGGCTGCGGCTGTGCAGGACGTGGGGATGTTCATGAGCGCCACTCATGGGGGTGACGGGGCTCGGGGGACGGTGTCGTTCAGTGGGTGGCTCGTGGGGTAACGGTCGCTGGCGGGGGCGCCTTGCACTGGCGGGGCGCCTTGGGCGGTGCCGTCTGCGCCTCCTCTCCGTCTGTGGGGCGGGGCCGCGGGGGTATGTGCGTGCTCGCCATCTTGGTGTGGGCGTTGATTTGCTGCTGGGCTAGCTGCTCCACTGTGCTCCGCTCGCACATACCCCCACGTCCCCTCGGGAGCGCTCGCGACTGCGGGCCGTCGCGACTTCTCAACTCCCACGCCCACCTCAACGGCGCCGGGAGCCCGGCCCTGCGTTCCCGCATCTGCCCTCGCAGCGCGGGGCTGCCCACCCCCGCCGCCGTGCGATCCCACGCCCACCTCAACAGTGCGAACGTCCCCGCCCCATGTGTTCCCACACGCACCTCGCAGCGCGGGGTGAACGGGTGGGTGGGAGACATCCGCCGCGGAGCGGCGGGGCAGGGGTCGGGCAGTCATGAGGTGACCAACCGACGATTCGCTCGTTTTGCTGAACGTGTCGTCGAATGTGCAGTCCCCGCAGTCGCAGTCCCCGAGCGTCACCGGCCCCGCCCCCGTCGTCGACGTGGAGCAGGCCGAGGCCGCCCTCGTCGAGCACTACCCGCGGCTCGTCCGGCTCGCCTACCTCGTGCTGCCACCCAGCCTCGGCCGCAACCGCCGCGTCCTGACCGCCCACTCGCTCACCCAGCGCGCCCTGCCGCGCCGCCGCACGTCGGGTGCGGCGGCCGTCGTCCCCGCGCAGCAGGGCGGCGGGGGCGGCGGACACCAGCGGGGGCCCGGATACGCGTACGTACGTCTCCAGGTCCTGCGCGGCGCGCTCGACGCCGGGCTCCCCCTGACGTGGCGGGCCTGGCCCAGGCGGGCGCAGCTGCCGCCGCTGCTGCCGCAGGTCAGGGGGCTGCGGCTCTTTCCGCGTTCCGGCGGTGCCGACGAACTCGCCCTGGACCAGCGGCTGGCCCAGCTCTCCGGCGCCGCCCGCGCCGCGTATGTGCTGCGCGGCCTGGAGGCGCTCGACGACTCCGGGGTGCGCACGGTGCTGGCGGGCGCCGGCTGTGGTGACCCGGACGCCGCCCTCGACGAGGCGGACGACGTCGAGGCCCGCTACGCCCTGCTCGCCTCCTCCGAGTTCGACCCCTGCTCCCTTCAGGCCAGACCGCCCGACCTGATGCGGCGCAGGCAGCACATGAAGGCCGCGGGCGTCGCGGCCGTCGCCACGCTGGTGTGCGGGGCGCTCCTCGGGCTGCCGGGCGGCGGCTGGGGGCCCGACGGCGCCGCCGCTCCCCCGTACGCACAGAACCCGGCCGGGCAGGCCGCCCTCGACCCGGAGCAGTTGACGGTGATCGGCGCCGGGGCGTGGAAACGTTCCGCCCGTACCGACTTCTCCGTCTGGCCCGCGCGCGGCAACCTGACCGGGGACAAGGAGCTGCTGCGCCGCGCCCTCGCCGTCTGGGCGCGGCCCGGCGAGTCCGTCCAGGTCTCCGCCACCCCGGGCACCGCCGCCGGGGCGCCCCCCGGGCCCGCCCAGCTCCTCTTCGCGGGGGACATCGACGACGCGCGCGTGGTGCTGCTCCACGACGGTCTGCGCGTCGTGCGCTACGCCGAGCCGAAGGAGGGCACGAGCGGCGCCGCGCTGGACCTCGCGCGCGTGGACGGCGCGACCGGCCCCGAGGCGAACGCCGTCGTCGTCAACCGCGCGGACGGCAACATCCGCTACTTGACGGCCCCCTGGGTCCGCGCCGCCGCGGTCCACGACCTGGTCAAGCCCGCCGGTGAGGCCCTCCCCCTGCGCCGCGACAAGGAAGGCGTCACCGACCCCTTCGCCGGTCCCGCGCAGTCCGGCCGGTGCACGTCGTGGAACGCGCTGCGGCTGAGCGACAACTCCGGCGCCGTGCGGATGTCGACCGACCTCGGTGAGCTGACCCCCGCCCGGCTGACCGCGGGCCGCCCCGAGGCGCCGCGTGAGGCCGCGCCCGCCGACTGGGCCAAGTCCGCCTGCTCCCTGGCGTCGGCGCGCTCGCACGGCGTGCGGTCCGTGAACTCCTGGGCCTACGCCCGTCAGGCCCTGCCCGAGGTCAACGGCGTCGCCCAGTGGGTCTGCACGCGCGCCGAGACCTGGCGGGGCGGCGGCAGCAGGACCCTCGCCCAGTTCCAGACGGCGGGCGGCCCCGCGGGCGCGGTGGCCGCCAAGGCCGAGGACTCCCCCGCGTGCGGCGCCCGCGACCCCCGGGTCCTCGCGGGCGTCCTGTGGAAGTCCCGGGCCGGGAACTGGTACCTCCTCGGCGCGGGCAGCAAGGACGTCACGTCCCTGACCACGTCCGGCGGCCACCGGGTCCAGGGCAACGTCCTCGCGCTCAGGACGGAGCGCACCGCCCGCGCCCGCCTGACCGGCACCCTTGCGGACGGCACGAAGGTGACAACGCTGCGGTAGGGGGGTCCCCGGCCACTGCGGCAGGGGGTTCTCGGGCCGACCCGATTTTCGTCGCCCCCCCCTGTACCACCCCACCTACTCATCAGTACATTGACGCCATGTCTCATACGCAGAGCCGGGTGCCCGAGCCCGTCGCGTCCGAGCACACGGCGCTCAAGGCACGCAACGTCTCCTTCTCCTGGGAGAACACCCCGCTCCACTGGCTCCCGAACGACCCGTTCACCACGCACACCATCAACGTGCTGCATCTGCTGCTGCCCGCCGGTGAGCGGTGGTTCGTACACGTCTACAAGCAGGTCCTGCCGCACATACGTGACGAGCGGCTGCGCGAGGACGTCATCGGGTTCATCGGCCAGGAGGCGATGCACTCGCAGGCCCACGACGAGGTCCTGCCGCACCTCAAGGAGCAGGGGCTCGACCCGACGCCGTACACCGCCCAGGTCGACTGGCTCTTCGAGAAGCTGCTCGGGGACCGCACGCTGCCGCCGGGCAGGCCCCGGCACTGGTGGCTGATGGAGCGCGTCGCGATGATCGCGGCCATCGAGCACTACACCGCCTTCCTCGGCGACTGGGTCCTCAACGCCGAGGAGCTGGACCGCAGGGGCGCCGACCCGACCATGCTGGACCTGCTGCGCTGGCACGGCGCCGAGGAGGTCGAGCACCGGTCCGTGGCCTTCGACCTCTTCATGCACGTCGACGGCGGCTACCGGCGCCGCGCGCGGACCTGGGCGACCGCCTTCACCGCCCTGGTCTTCCTCTGGCAGCGCGGGGCGCGGTTCTTCATGGAGAACGACCCGACGCTCGTCGACGGCAAGGCGAGCTTCAGGGACTTCCACCGCAGCGGTCGCGCGGGCACGCTGCCCTCCACGGGCGACATGATCCGCTCCATCCCCCGCTACCTGAGCCGCACTTACCACCCTTCGCAGGAGGGCAGCACGGCACAGGCCGTCGCCTATCTCGCCTCCTCGCCGGCCGCCGTCGCCGCCGCCGAGAAGGCCGGCGCCCAGCAGTCGAACGGGGGCGTCTGACATGCCCCGCGTCCGCACCCTCGCCCTCGTCGCGGGCGGCGCCCTGCTCGCCCGGCGTGCCATGCGCCGCCGCATCGCCGCCTCCCCGCTGTGGCCGCTGCCCGCCCTGGAGGAGCCGGTGTCCGGGCAGCCGCGTTCCCGGGCGCTGCGGCTGCGCGTGACGCGGCACGAGCGCGTGGCCGACGGCGTGGTCCAAGTGTGCTTGGCGGGCGCGAACTTGCCTCCGTGGAGGCCTGGCGCCCATCTCGATCTGGTGCTCCCCTCGGGGCTCGTACGCCAGTACTCGCTCTGCGGCGACCCGGAGGACTCCTCCTCGTACACCGTCGCGACCCGGCTGATCGGCGCCGAGCAGGGCGGCAGGGGCGGCTCGCGCGAGGTGCACGAGCGGCTGCGGGAGGGCGTCGAGGTGGAGGTGCGAGGGCCGCGCAACCGCTTCCCGCTCGCCGACGCCCCGTCGTACGTCTTCGTGGCCGGGGGCATCGGCATCACGCCGGTCCTGCCGATGCTGCGGGCCGTCGACGCCTCGGGTGCGCCGTGGCGGCTGCTGTACGGGGGGCGTACGCGTGAGTCCATGCCGTTCCTCGAAGAGGTCGGGAAGCTCGGTGGGGCGCGCGAGGGGCGGGTCACCGTCGTCGCCGAGGACGAGGACGGGCTGCCGGACGTGGCCGCCTTCCTGGACGGGACACCGGAGGGCGCCGCCGTCCACGTATGCGGGCCGGAAGCGCTGCTGGACGCGGTCGGTGCCGCGCTGCCCGAGGGGTGCTCGCTGCACCTGGAGCGGTTCTCGCCGCGCGCCTCCGCCGGGGGCGATACCTCCTTCGAGGTCGAACTGCGGCGCAGTGGACGCACGGTGGCGGTCGCGGGGGACAGTACGGTGCTCGCCGCGGTCCGCGCCGAGCTGCCGAACACGGCGTACTCCTGCGAGCAGGGATTCTGCGGAACGTGCCAACAGCGCGTCCTGGAAGGCGAGATCGACCACCGCGACGAGTTGCTGACGGACGACGAGCGGGCCGGTTCCATGCTCATCTGCGTCTCGCGGGCGCACGGTGAGCGGCTCGTTCTCGACATGTGAACGGCCCCGGCGGACCGGCCCGCGGAAGGCCGGTTCCGCTCGGTAAGGTGTTCGCATGACAACCGGGGTGCGCCGCAGGATGGGTGTCGAGGAGCGGCGGCAGCAGTTGATCGGGGTCGCGCTCGACCTGTTCAGCCACCGCTCGCCCGACGACGTCTCGATCGACGAGATAGCAGCGGCCGCGGGCATCTCGCGTCCACTGGTCTACCACTACTTCCCCGGCAAACTCAGCCTGTACGAGGCGGCGTTGCGGCGGGCGGCCGAGGATCTGGCCGAGCGGTTCGTGGAGCCGCGCGAGGGCCCGCTCGGGACGCGGCTGCTGAAGGTGATGGGCCGCTTCCTGTCCTTCGTCGACGAGCACGGGCCCGGCTTCTCCGCGCTGATGCGGGGCGGTCCCGCGGTCTCCGCGGGCGGCGCCTGCCCGGTGGGGGCGGCGTCGACGACCAACGCGCTGATCGACTCGGTGCGGCAGGCGGCGTACGACCAGATCCTCGCGCACCTGGGCGTCACCGAGCCGCCCGCCCGGCTCGAACTCGTGGTGCGGTCCTGGATCTCGCTGGCGGAGTCCACGGCGCTGCTCTGGCTGGACGGGCGGCGCGTTCCGCGCGCGGAGCTGGAACTGCAGCTGGTGCACGACTTCGCGGCGCTGACCGCGGTGAGCGCCGCCTACGACGAGGAGATGGCGGCGCTGCTGCGCTCCATCCTCGCCAAGGAGCCCGCCGACGGTCCGTTCGCCGAGCTGATCGTCCGCCTTGTCGCGCTGGCCCCTCAGGCGTCCGACGACTTGCGGTAGGACTCGTCCAGGTCGCGGATCTCGGCCGAGGCGTGCAGGACGAGTCCGCCGGCGGGCTGCTTCACGTACTGCCGCACGAGGTCCAGCGTGCCCTCGGTGACCCGCGCCTTGGTCTGTGCCGAACGGCCGGGCAGCAGCCCGATCATGACGTGCACGATGCCGTCGTGGCCGGTCCCGCCGCCCACCACGCTGTCCTCGGTCCGCACGAAACGGGTCTTGCAGGCGTCCGCCTTGGCGCCGGCGACGTCGACGAGCAGCGGGTGCAGGGCGAGCGCGAACCCCCTGCGGTCGAAGTCCTCGGCGAGCTGCTCGGAGTAGTCGACGGTGATCTGCGGCATGGGCCACCCCTCATAGGTCCGATGTCATGCCCACCTTTACGGTGATCGCCATGACGGCGCAACTGACCATCCGCAGTGCGGACGAGCCCGGCACGCCCACTTTCGTCCAGTGGAAGCCGGGTGACAAGGACGAACGAGGTCGTCGGGGCGTACGAGGTGTGGTGGGACGACGTGGCCGCCTGGGGCGTGCGGGCGCCGGAAGCGGGCTATGTGCACCGGCTGATGGTGCGAGGCGGGGCGTGAACTGTGCCGTCTGGACTGTGTGTCGGCCAATCCGCGGCTGCGCACGTACTACGAGGGGGCCGGGTACACGGTCGTCGGGGAGCTGGCGGGGAAGGCCGCCGCCGACGGGAGTACGTACGGCGTGACGCTTCTGGAGAAGCGGCTCACCGGCGCCCGCTAGGCGGGACGAGCACTAACGCTCGCCGGTCAGGCGCAGGGCGAGGAGTGCGATGTCGTCGTCCCTGTCGTGGCCGAAGCAGGCGAGCAGTGTGTCGCAGAGGGCGTCGACGCCGAGCGGTGCGTCGGCCGCGACGGTGCGCAGGTGTTCCATGGAGGCCGCGAGGTCGGTGCCGCGGGTCTCGATGAGGCCGTCGGTGACCATGAGGAGCCGGTCGTTGGGGCGCAGGAGTGTCTCGGTGGGCGTGGGTCTGTCCAGGCCGAGGCCGAGCAGCGGGCCGCACGCCTTGAGGTAGTCGGCGGCGCCGTTGTCGTCGACGACGAGGGGCGGGATGTGCCCGGCGTTGGCGACGCGGGTGCGTCCGGTGAGGGGGTCGACGAGCGCGAGGCAGAGGGTGGCCGTCACGTCGGGGTGGTAGCGCTGGAGCATCTTGTCGAGGCGGTGGGCGAGCGCCCGGGGGTCGGGTTCGTCGACGCAGTAGGCGCGCAGGGCGTGCCGGATCTCGACCATCACGGTGGCGGCGTCCAGGGAGTGGCCGACGACGTCGCCGATGGCGGTGAGGACGCCCGCCGAGGTGGGCAGCGCGGCGTAGAAGTCGCCGCCGATCTCCGTGTCGCGGGAGGCGGGTTCGTAGCGCACGACGACTTCCGTGCCGGGCACCTGCGGCACGTGCGCGGGCAGGAAGCTGCGCTGGAGGGTGAGGGCGATGTGGCGTTCCATCTCGTACATGAGCAGTCGCTCCGCGGCGAGCGCGGTGGCGTGGGCGAGCCGCCCCACGAGACGCCCGGTGTCGGGGATGGACCCTCGGGCGTACGAGGGTGTGGCGAGGCAGACCGGTGCGCAGCCCTCGCGGCTGCGGGCCAGGGCGAGCCGGGCGCCGTCGGCCGGTCCGGTGCCGCCGGGCTCTTCGGCCCGGAAGAACCCGGACGGCCACAGCGGGGCGGGCGCGAGGATGCTGCGCACGCCGACGTGGCCCGACATGACGCGAAGCACGAGGCGGGCCACCGCTTCGTGCGCGCCGTCGTCGGGCAGCGAGGCGGGGGCCCTGCGCCGGGACAGGCCGCGGTGCATGGCGCCGTCGTCGCCGAGGATGAACGCGGCGGCGGGGCTCCGGGTGAGGCGGTCGGTGCCCGCGGCGGCGGCGTCGGCCAGTTCGCGCGGGCAGCGGGCGGACTGCACGTCCAGGATGGTCTCGGCGAGCCGCGTCAGATGGCCGGCCTCTGCCTCGGCGTCGCTGCGGTGGCGGGCGCCGCGGGCGACGGCGCGGACGACGGCCTGGATCTCCTCCGGTTCGGCGGGCACCGTCAGATAGGCCTCGCCGCCCGCGTCGAGGCCGCGGCACCGGTCGGCGAGGGCGACGCGGGCCGCCGAGAAGTGCACTACGGGCAGGGCGGCGGCCCACGACGATTCCTTGAGGAGGCGGCAGAGTTCGAAGCCGCTCATGTCGGGCAGGCCGACGTCGACGAGCGCCACGTCGGGCAGCGCGCCCGCGCGGTGGCGCGCTTCGAGCTCGCTGAGGGCCTCGCCGGCACTGGCGACGAGGATGACGCGGTGGCCGTCCCGGCGCAGGACGGCGCCCAGCGCGTACCGACTGGCGGCGACGTCGTCGACCACCAGGACCGTGGTGCCTGCCTTGCCGTTGGTGCTCAAGCTGGCCCCTTTGGGGCTGTTCGGAGGGGGTGTCGGTAGGGCAGGCCCGCCTCGTGCCTGCCCCACCAAGTTAGCGCCCTAGCGCCCGCTCCGGGAGAAGACCGCGACGGTCCGACCAGGAACGGTGAAGATCCCCGAACCCGCTTCATACGAAGCGGCTTTCACGATACTGTCTGCGCCCTTTGCCTGGACGGGGTGCAGTGCGTACGTCTTCCCGGCGGCGGCCGGCACCTGTTGTCTCCGCGCCTCGGGGGTGGCGTTGAAGACGACGACGAGGTCTCCGGCGCGCAGGGTGATGACGCCGGGCGTCTCGGTGCGGCCCGACAGGGGGAAGGAGAGCGTCCGCTGCACGTCGGCGGCGGTGCGCTGCCCGAAGGCCGGTTCGGTCGTACGGATCTTCAGCAGGTCCCGGTAGGCGGCCGAGGCCGCCTCGATGTCCGGGCAGCCCACGCGGATCGACGTCAGCAGGGGCTTCGCGTAGGGCCACTTGGACTTGTTGTCGGCGGCCGGGGGCAGCCCGCGGCCGAAGCCGTTGCCGTCGCGGCAGTCCCAGTGCAGGGCGTTGAACCAGTCGCCGCTGTCGTAGGAGTTGCGGTCCAGCGACTTGGAGCGCAGCCGGTCGGTGCCCGCCTGGGAGAGGGCGGGGCCCTGGGAGAGCGCGGCGGTCGCCATCGCGAGGACCTGCATGCGCGAGCGGGCGGCCGGAGTGGTCGTCCTGGGCAGTTTGAAGGCGAGGGCGTCGAAGAGGGTTTCGTTGTCGTGCGCGTCGGCGTAGGCGAGGGCGTCGCCGGGGGCGGCCGCGTAGCCGGCGGGCGCGCCGTTGTAGTCGACGTCGGAGCCCTTGGCCTCGCGGCCCGTGGAGTCGGTGAAGGTGTAGTCGGCGAGGTTGCCGGTGAGGCCGACCTTGATCAGGTCCTGGTAGTGCAGGAGCCGGGCCTTCTGCTCGGCGGGGGTGCCGTTGGCGCGGGAGGCGTTGGGGTCGGTGTAGAGGCCGCTGGCGAAGCCCTGGACGCCGGGGTCCTCGTCGAAGGGGCCGCCGCCGCGCACCGCGTCGCGGGCACGGTCGGAGAAGGTGGCGATGCCGGTGCCGGCCATGTTCTTCTGGGTGGCCTGGACGAAGCGGGCGTCGTCGGCGGCCTCGCCGAAGTTCCAGCCCTCGCCGTAGAGGATGATCCGCTTGCCGTCGACGCCGTCCCTCTCGGGGGTGAGGGCGTCCAGGGCCTTGCGGGCGGCCAGGATGTTGGCCTTGGGGTGGTGGCCCATCAGGTCGAAGCGGAAGCCGTCGACCTTGTACTGCCGGGCCCAGGTGACCAGGGAGTCGACGACGAGCTTGCCCATCATGGCGTTCTCGGTCGCGGTGCCCGCGCAGCAGGTGGAGGTCGCGACGGTGCCGTCGTCGAGCAGCCGGTGGTAGTAGCCGGGCACGATCCTGTCGAGTACGGACTTGGGGTCCTGGCCGCTCGCGGCGGTGTGGTTGTAGACGACGTCCATGACGACGCGCAGCCCGTCGCCGTTGAGGGCCTTGACCATCTCGCGGAACTCGCGGGTGCGGCGGGTCCCTTGGGGGTCGGTGGCGTACGAGCCTTCGGGCACGGTGTAGTGGAAGGGGTCGTAGCCCCAGTTGTACGCGTCGTCGGCGGCGACGGCGGCCACGCACTCCTGCTGCTTCTCGGAGTCGGCGGCGAAGGAGGCGAGGTCGCAGTCGGGCCTCTTCTGGTCGGCCTTCCGCTCGGGGATGGTCGCGATGTCGAAGGCGGGCAGGAGATGGACGTACGACGTACCGGCCTTCGCCAGCTTCTTCAGGTGCCGTGAGCCCTTGCTGCGGGTGTCGGTGAAGGCGAGGTAGGTGCCGCGGTGGCGGGCCTTCGCCGTCCGGTCGGTGGCGGAGAAGTCCCGGATGTGGAGCTCCTGGATCTGCGCGTTGCGCAGCGGCACGGCCTTCGGCTTCTTCAGGGCCGTCCAGCCCCTGGGGGTGAGGGACTTGGCGCCGAGGTCGACGGCGACGCTGCGGGTGGAGTCGGCGGTCAGGGCGAGCGAGTAGGGGTCGGTGACCTTGTTGGTGACGACCGCGCGGGCGCTCGGGGACCAGACCTTGACGACGTACCGGTAGGGCTGGCCCGTCCACTGCTTCGGCCCGGTCGCGGACCAGACGCCGCTGGCGCCGTCGCGCCGCATCGGCACGCGCTCGCCGCCGAGTTCGAGGGCGACGGAGTGAGCGGTGGGGGCCCACACGGAGAGTGTGACCCGGCCCTCGCGGAAGACCGGGCCGAGCCGCGCCTTCGTGGCGCGGGAGGCGTACAGGTCGTCGAGGACGCCCTGGGTCTGGACGCCGGTGGCGGCGAGCAGGGTGCCGTCGGACGACTGCTGGGTGAGGATCACCTGGCCGGTGAGGTCGTCGGGGGTGTGTGCGCGGTCGCGGGGAGCCACTTCGTAGGCCGCGTACGCGGCGAGGTGCGGGAACTTGGCGCGCTGGGCGGCGGTGAGGCCGCCGGGGATCTCGCGCAGGGTGGACTCGCGTCCGGTGCCGGTGACTTCGCCGTCCTCCACGGCGAGCTGTCCGTCGTGGTCGGCGACGAGCTTGGTGGTGGCCGCGGTCCCGCTGTCGTCCTTGACGGCGACGGTGGCGCGGTCGATCCACTGGGCGGTCGACTTCCTGAGGTCGGGCGGGCCGGGGTCGGGGGGCGGGGCCGCCCCGGCCGGTATCGCGGTGCAGAGGGCCGCGACGAGCGCGAGGACGATGCCGGTGACCGCCACGGTGCGGTGCCTGAGCTGCTGGGCCATGACCGGGGAACGTACCGCCGGGACCGTCTTGCAGCAAGAGATTGCAAGAATCACCGGCCAAGGAGCCCCAGGAATCCCGCCTCCACCCTGCCCTGCTCATAAAAGAAGCCAGAAAGAGCCCTGCAAAGCCTTCCGCAAAACCTTGCAAGGCTGTTAACTTCCTGCCAGCCCGGCAGCCGTCGATGGGACGGACGGCACAGCGGGTCCATCCCTCAG
The DNA here is from genome assembly GCF_053589195.1 of Streptomyces sp. NPDC003379. Taxonomy (NCBI): domain Bacteria; kingdom Bacillati; phylum Actinomycetota; class Actinomycetes; order Kitasatosporales; family Streptomycetaceae; genus Streptomyces; species Streptomyces sp. NPDC003379. Next base: position 37,229 of record NZ_JBSFRK010000010.1, read on the forward strand.
GAGTTCACTATGCGACGTGGCATATCGATCGCCGCCGCGGTCTGCGCCCTTGCGCTCACCGCCTCCGCCTGCGGCAGCGGCGACGACCAAGGCTCGACCGGCAAGGCCAAGGACGCCAAGGACATCTCCGGCTCCCTCACCTACTGGGACACCTCGGACGCCACGACCGAGGCGCCGGTCTACAAGAAGCTGATCGCCGACTTCGAGAAGAAGTACCCGAAGATCGACGTCGACTACGAGAACATCGAGTTCGCGTCCATCGAGCAGAAGTTCAAGTCTGCCGCGAAGACCGGCAAGGGCGCCCCCGACGTGATGCGCGCCGACGTCGGCCTGATCCCCGAGTACGCCTCGCTGCACTACATCGCCCCGCTGGACGGCACCCTCGCCCTCAAGGGCGGTACGGACGACTTCACCGAGGGCCCGCTGGACACCACCAAGTACCAGGGCAAGACGTACGGCGTCCCGTCGGTCACCGACACCCTCGCGATCCTCTACAACAAGAAGCTCTTCAAGAAGGCCGGCGTCGAGAAGGCGCCCACCACCTGGGACGAGTTCATCGCGACGTCGAAGACCATCAAGAAGAAGACCGGCGTCGAGGGCACCTATCTCAACCCCGACTCCTACTTCCTGCTCCCCTTCCTCTACGGCGAGGGCACCGACCTCGCCGACACGAAGACGAAGAAGATCACGATCAACTCGCCGGAGGCCGTCAAGGCCGTCACCAAGGCGAAGAAGGTCTACGACGAGGCGTCCGCCAAGGTCGACTTCGCCAACGCCTACGACAACATGCAGACCTCGTTCAAGAACGGCGAGGTCGCCATGCTCATCCAGGGCCCCTGGTCCGTCACCGACGACCTCTCCGGCAAGGCCTTCAAGGGCGACGAGGACAACCTCGGCTTCGCCCCGGTCCCGGCCGGCTCCACCGGAAAGCCGCAGTCCCCCACCGGCGGCCACGACCTCACCGTCTACCAGGGCTCGAAGAACCTGGACGCCGCCTACCTCTTCACCCAGTTCATGACCTCCTCGAAGAGCCAGCAGAAGATCGCCGCCGAGACCGCGACGCTGCCGACCCGCGAGTCCGCGTACACCCCCGAGGTCACCAAGGACGCCCGCATCAAGGGCTTCCACCCGATCATGAAGACCGCGCGGCCGCGTGTGGCGCTCCCCCAGGTCGGCAGCCTCTTCACGCCGCTGGTGCAGCAGTACACCAAGATCCTCCAGGGTGACGTCTCCGTGAAGTCCGGCCTCGACGCGGCCGCCGAGGACTTCAAGAAGCTGCTCCCCGGTTACACCATCAGCGGCTGAGGCAGGCACAGTTGATCACCGCGCTTCGCCACTCCTGGCAGAAGTACTGGTACGCCTGGGCGATGGTGGCTCCGGTCGTCATCGTCCTGGCCGTACTGGTCCTGTATCCGCTGGGCTACGGCTTCTACCTCTCGCTCACCAACGCCAACGAGGCGAACGTGGCGCGGGACATCGGGGCCTTCCACGCCCCGGCGACGTACAAGATGGTCGGGCTCGACAACTACTGGTCGATCCTCTCGGGCGCGGACGGCGACTTCTATCCGCGCCTGATCTGGACGATCGTATGGACGATCTCCTGCGTCGCCCTGCACATCGCCATCGGCATGGGCCTCGCGCTCCTGCTCAACCGCGAGATGCGGGGCAAGCTGCTCTACCGCGCCCTGCTGATCCTGCCGTGGGCGGTCCCCGCCTTCGTCGGCGTCTTCGCCTGGCGTCTGATGCTCAACTCGCAGTACGGCGTCTTCAACGAGATGATCACGGCCGTCGGCCTGCCCGCCCAGAACTGGCTGGCGACGCCGTTCGCCCAGAAGGTCGCCGTGATCATGGTGAACGTCTGGATCGGTGTCCCCTTCAACATGGTGGCACTCCTCGGCGGACTCCAGTCCATCCCCAAGGAGCTGTACGAGGCCTCGGAGATGGACGGCGCCTCCCCCTGGCAGCGCTTCGTGAACGTCACCCTGCCGGGCCTGCGACCGGTGACCAACACCGTGGTGCTGCTCGGCTGCATCTGGACGTTCAACATGTTCGCGGTGATCTATCTGCTGCTCGGCCAGAACACCACCGGCGAGGCGGACATCCTCGTGACCTTCGCCTTCCGCAAGGCGTTCACCGGAGTGTCCGACTACTCCGGCGCAGCCACCTACGGAATCGTGATCCTCGCCCTCCTCCTCGCCTTCTCGACCTTCTACCGCCGCCGCCAGCTCAAGACCGAGCAGGCCTGAGGGGGCCCGTCACCATGACCTCAGCAACCACCCGCTCCCCGGCCTCCACCGGGGCCCTCGCCGACACCCCGGCGCGTCCGCGCGCGAAGAAGGTCCGGGGCCGCGAGGAGCGCTCGCCGCTCGCCTCGCTCGCGCTGCACGGCACGCTGATCGTGGCGAGCCTGGTCGCCGCGTTCCCCGTCGTGTGGATCCTCTTCATCTCGCTGGGCCCGAAGACGGCCTGGCAGAGCCCCGGCGAGGTGCTCGGCAACCTCAGCCTGGACAACTACGCCAAGGTGCTCACCGACACCGACTTCCCGCACTGGTTCGGCGCCTCGGTGATCGTCGCGGGCGGCACCACGCTGCTCGGCGTGTTCCTCGCGGCGACCGCGGGCTACGCGGTCTCCCGGATGCGGTTCCCCGGCCACCGGCAGCTGATGTGGAGCTTCCTGGTCACCCAGATGTTCCCGATGGCCGTCCTCATCGTGCCGCTCTACGAACTCCTGGCCCGCTTCGACCTGATCGACAACTACCTGGGGCTCATCCTCACGTACGCGACGACCGCGGTCCCCTTCTGCGCCTGGATGATGAAGGGCTACTTCGACACCATCCCGCACGAGATCGACGAGGCGGGACGCGTCGACGGCCTGACCCCCTTCGGCACCTTCTGGCGGCTCATCGTGCCGCTCGCCAAGCCGGGCCTCGCCGTGACGGCGTTCTACAGCTTCCTCACCGCGTGGGGTGAGGTCGCCTACGCCTCCCAGTTCATGGGCGCGGACCATTACACCCTCGCCGTCGGAATCCGTACCTTCGCCACCGAATCCCGGGCAGACTGGGCCATGATGACTGCCGCCTCGGTGATCATCCTGATTCCGGCGACGCTCGTCTTCCTTCTGGTCCAGCGCAACCTGGTGTCGGGCCTGACGGCCGGCGGCACCAAGTCCTGACCCGACCCCTCACCGGCAACTTCCCGCACTCCTAAGGGACTTCATGACCCAGCACGTCACCGCCGCACCCGCCTTCACCGACTCCGTGCCGAGCCGGGAGTGGTGGCGCGACGCGGTCATCTACCAGGTCTACCCGCGCAGCTTCGCCGACGGGAACGGCGACGGCATGGGCGACCTGCCCGGCATCACCGCCCGCCTGCCGCACCTGCGCGACCTGGGCGTGGACGCCGTCTGGCTCTCCCCCTTCTACGCCTCGCCGCAGGCCGACGCCGGCTACGACGTGGCGGACTACCGCGCCGTCGACCCGATGTTCGGCACCCTCACGGACGCCGACGACCTCGTACGCGAAGCGCACTCGCTGGGCCTGCGCGTCATCGTCGACATCGTGCCCAACCACTGCTCCGACCAGCACGAGTGGTTCAAGCAGGCGCTGCGCGAGGGCCCCGGATCGCCGCTGCGCGACCGCTTCCACTTCCGCCCCGGCAAGGGCACCGACGGCGAACTGCCGCCCAACGACTGGGAGTCCATCTTCGGCGGGCCCGCCTGGACCCGCGTCGAGGACGGCTCCTGGTACCTCCACCTCTTCGCGCCCGAGCAGCCCGACTTCAACTGGGACCACCCCGCCGTCAAGGACGAGTTCCGCTCCGTCCTGCGCTTCTGGCTCGACCTCGGCATCGACGGCTTCCGCATCGACGTCGCGCACGGCCTGGTCAAGGCGGCAGGCCTGCCCGACATCGGCCACGAGGAGCAGGTCAGACTCCTCGGCAGCCAGGCCGTGCCGTACTTCGACCAGGACGGCGTGCACGAGATCTACCGCGACTGGCGGCGCATCCTCGCGGAGTACACGCGCGAGGACGGCACCGAGCGCATCGCCGTCGCCGAGGCGTGGACCCCGACCGTCGAGCGCAGCGCCCTGTACCTGCGCCCCGACGAGCTGCACCAGGCGTTCAACTTCGAGTATCTGACGACCGATTGGGACGCCACCGCCCTGCGCGCCGTCATCGACCGCTCGCTGGCCGCGATGAACGCCGTGGACGCCCCCGCCACCTGGGTGCTCTCCAACCACGACGTCGTACGCCACTCCACCCGCTTCGCCGACGGCGACGAGGCCCGCGGACTGCGCCGGGCCCGCGCTGCCACGCTGCTGATGCTGGCGCTGCCCGGCTCCGCGTACATCTACCAGGGCGAGGAGCTGGGCCTGCCCGAGGTCACCGACCTGCCGGACGAGGTGCGCCAGGACCCGGCGTTCTTCCGCTCCACCGGGCAGGACGGCACGCGCGACGGCTGCCGGGTGCCGCTCCCCTGGTCCGGTGAGCACCCGCCGTTCGGCTTCGGCCCGGCCGAGGGCGGCCCGAGCTGGCTGCCGCAGCCGGCCTCCTGGAAGGACCTGTCGGTGGCCGCCCAGACCGGCGACCCGGCCTCGACGCTGGAGTTCTACCGCACCGCGCTCGCCGTGCGCCACGAGCACCAGGCGCTCGGCGCGGGCCGCGGCATCGAGTGGCTGGACGCCCCCGAGGGCGTGCTCGCCTTCCGCCGCACCCGTGCCGGGGCCACGTTCGTCTGCACGGTGAACCTCACCTCGGCCCCCGCCACCGTGCCCACTCCCGGCACGCTGCTCCTCGCGAGCGCCGAGGTGACGCCGGGCTCCGACGACACCGTCCTGCCGGCCGATTCAACGGTCTGGTGGGCAGCCTGAGATGCGACCGGTACAGTCCAATCCTGTGACCGCACGGCTAGCCGACATCGCAGCCCAGGCGGGTGTCAGCGAAGCGACAGTAAGCCGCGTGCTCAACGGCAAGCCGGGCGTCGCGGCGGCCACCCGCCAGTCCGTGCTCGCCGCGCTCGACGTGCTCGGCTACGAACGTCCGGTGCGCCTGCGCCGGCGCAGCGCGGGCCTCGTCGGGCTGATCACGCCGGAGCTGGAGAACCCCATATTCCCCGCGCTCGCGCAGGTCATCGGGCAGGCCCTGACCAGGCAGGGGTACACACCGGTCCTCGCCACCCAGACCCCCGGAGGCTCCACCGAGGACGAGCTGACCGAGATGCTGGTGGACCGGGGCGTGTCCGGGATCATCTTCGTGTCGGGCCTGCACGCGGACACCTCCGCCGACATGCAGCGCTATGAGCAGCTGCGGGCGCAGGGCGTGCCCTTCGTATTGGTGGACGGCTTCTCTCCGAAGGTGCGGGCGCCGTTCATCTCGCCCGACGACCGCGCGGCGATGAGCCTGGCCGTGACGCACCTCGTCTCCCTCGGTCATACGCGCATCGGGCTGGCCCTCGGCCCCAAGCGGTTCGTGCCCGTACAGCGGAAGATCGAGGGCTTCGTACGCGCGATGCGGGACCAGCTGGACCTCACCCCGGACGAGATCGAGGCGGACCTCGTCCAGCACTCCCTCTACACCTTGGAGGGCGGCCAGGCCGCCGCCGCGGCGCTGATGGACCGCGGCTGCACGGCCATCGCGTGCGCCAGCGACATGATGGCGCTCGGGGCGATACGGGCGGCCCGCCGGCGCGGCCTGGAGGTCCCGGACGACATCTCGGTGGTCGGCTTCGACGACTCCCCGCTGATCGCGTTCACCGATCCACCCCTGACCACGGTGCGCAAGCCGGTGCCCGCGATGGGTCAGGCGGCGGTGCGTACACTCCTGGAGGAGATCGGCGGCACCCCCGCCCCGCAGAGCGAGTTCGTCTTCATGCCGGAGCTGGTGGTTCGCGGTTCAACCGCTTCGGCGCCCAGGCGCCCCTAGGGCCGTCCCGGGGCCGGACTCGTACCTCCGGTGTAGAGAATGCGGTCCGAACCCGACCAGGGGATGATCGGTCGGGGGGCGGGGATCTGGCAGACTCTGGCCTATGGGTGAGACGATCGTGACGACACTTGAGGGCCGGCAGGCCCCCGCTGATTCACCCATCGCGGGCGAGGAAGACGCCCGTAAGGGGCGGAATCTGGTGCGTCGTCTGCGCACGCCCCGCCGCCCCCGGCTCTGGTTCGAGATCCTGCTGATCGCGGTGAGCTACTGGACGTACTCACTGATCCGCAACGCCGTGCCGGAGCAGAAGGCGCAGGCCCTGCGCAACGCCGACTGGATCTGGCGCGTCGAGCAGGACCTCGGGATCGCCGTCGAGAGAAGCGTCAACCACGCCGTGGACTCGGTGACATGGCTCATCGTCGGCATGAACTACTACTACGCGACGCTGCACTTCGTGGTGACGCTCTGTGTGCTGGTCTGGCTGTTCAAGTGGCATCCCGGGCGGTACGCGGCCACGCGCCTCGTCCTCTTCGCCACCACGGCGGTCGCCCTGGTCGGCTACTACCTCTACCCGCTGGCGCCGCCCCGCCTGATGAACGGCACGACCTTCATCGACACGGTCCTGGTCCACCACACCTGGGGCTCGATGGCCTCGGGCGACCTCAAGAACATGTCGAACCAGTACGCGGCGATGCCGTCGATGCACATCGGCTGGTCCCTCTGGTGCGGCCTGACGATCTTCGCCCTGGCCTCGGCGCCGTGGGCCAGGATCCTCGGCCTGCTCTACCCCACGGCGACGCTCGTGGTGATCGTGGCGACGGCCAACCACTTCTGGCTGGACGCGGTGGGCGGCATGATCTGTCTGGCGTTCGGCTTCGCGGTGACCCGCTTCTGGTACGGGGATCTGCCGTATGCGCTGCCGCGGGAGGTGGCGGTCCGGGGCGAGGCGCCGCTGTGGCCGCGGGCGCGGGTCAAGGTCTAGCCGCTCCGCACGTGAAAGGGGCCGTACCAGCGCTTCTGGTACGGCCCCTTTCGCGTGCCGCGCGTCAGCAGACCCCTCGGTGCGTGACCCGGCCTCCCGCGACCGTCAGGCGGACCGGCGCCTCGGCCACCTCGTCGGCGGGCGCGGCCACCGGGTCGAGGCCCAAGGCGGTCAGGTCCGCCCGGAACCCGGGGGCGATCCGCCCCGCCACGCCCGCCTCACCGGGGGCGACGGCGGCGTGCGTGGTGCAGCCCTCCAGGGCCATGAGCCCGGTGAGTCCCTGGGCGGGGCCCGCCGCACCCCGGGGCACCCGAGCCGTGGCCAGAACCTCACGCACGTCGTAGTGGGCGATCGGCCAGTCGGAGCCGAGGGCCACGAAGGCCCCGGCGTCCCGCAGGTCCCGCGTACGCCAGGCCCGGGCGGCGCGGACGTCACCGAGCCGCTTGGACCACTCGTCGCCGTGGTCGGCGCGTGTGTACGCGGTGTGCGGCGGCTGCATCGAGGCGATGACGCCCAGCTCCGCGAAGCGCGGAACCGTGTCGTCCGGAACGGTCTCGATGTGCTCGACGCGGTGCGCGAGGCGGCCGCCCGGGCCGAGGGACGCCACGGTGTCGAGTACGTGCCGCACGGCCGCGTCCCCGATGGCGTGGGTCGCCGTCCGCACCCCGGCGGCGTGCAGCTGCCGCACGGCGTCCGCGTACGCCTCGGGCTCCGGCCAGAAGGCGTCCGTGCCCTGGCCGTGGCAGTCCGCGTGCTCCAGCCAGGCGGTGCCGCCCTCGACGGTGCCGTCCATGAAGAACTTGGCCCCGCCGACCCGCCACAGCCGCCCGGCCTCGCCCTGCAGGCGGATGATCTCCTGGATCCCGGCCTCCCCCACCCCGGGCATGCACCAGGGGGCGAGCCGCAGCCGCAGCGGCAGCTCGCCCTGCCGCTCGACCGCGGCGAGCAGCTCCGGTACGTCGCCTCCGCCGAGGTCCATGACGTGGGCACCGGTCAGCCCGGTGGCCGCCATGGCCGAGAGCAGCTCGACGAGGCGGGCGCGGCGCTCGGCGAAGGAGGGCCGGGGCAGCACGGCCTGGACGAGGTCCATGGCGGCGTGCTCGATCAGATGCCCGGTCGGCCTTCCGTCCGCGTCGCACACGACGGTGGCCCGCTGGACGAACTCGCGGGGCCCCTCGACCCCGGCGGCGCGCAGGGCGGCGCCGCTGACCAGGGCGGAGCGCCCGTCGTGCGGGGGGGGTAGGCGGCGTCAGCCCGTTACGCCGCCGATGAACTCGGCCCAGGCGCCGGGCCCCACGGCGAGGGCGGGGCCTTCGGGGTTCTTGGAGTCGCGGACGGCGCGGGCGCCTCCGGGGAGGTGGGCGACCTCGACGCATTCGTGCTCTCCGGCGCTCGCTGATGACTTGCGCCAGGCGGCATCTGCGTACCCCTCCACCTCAAGGCGGATCACGTGCGCCTCGCTTCAATGAAACTGGCCCAGGCCGCGGACCCCACAATGAGCGTCGGCCCGCCGATGTTCTTGGAGTCACGTACGGCGCGAACGCCGCCGGGGAGGTCGGTGACCTCTACACAGTTGTTCTCTCCGCCGCTGGCTGAGGACTTGCGCCAGACCGCTCCAGAAAGGTCGCGATCGCGCGGGTCCACGTCGGGGTGCTTCACTTTCTGAGGCCTTCTTCCAGCTCTGCGATCCGTACGAGCGAGTCCTCCACAGAGAGCGCCGCAGCCCTGATGCGCTCGTACGCCCTTGCGAAGGGTGCCGCATTGTCACCCTCAACGTATGCCGCCCGACCGAGATTCTCCAGAAGAACGACGTCCGGTACAGGGCGGGGGAACCTGGCCAAGGTAAACCCTCCATCCAGCCCTGGATGGGGAGTTGAGGACAGCGGCATGATCTGCACGGTCACATTGGGCAGCTCGGAAACGTCGAGCAGTCGACGCAGCTGTTCGCGCATCGTCGCGGGCCGCGCTGCGAACCGCTGGTGGAGCGCCGCCTCATGAAGGATCGCCCAGAGCTCCAGCGGGGAGCCCGGCCGGGTCAGAACGGACTGTCGGGCCATGCGCACCTCGGCGAGGGCCGCCACCTCGTCAGGGGCACGCGTAGTGATGCCCGCGATCGTCTCCCTGGCGTACGCGGCGGTCTGGAGTAGCCCGGGAACCAGCAACGGCGCCCAGTCGCAGACCTGCTCGGCATCGGATTCCAGCGAGATGTAGTCCGCGTAGGGCGGCAGGACGATGCCCGAGTAGGTCTGCCACCAGCCCCGCTTGCCCGCGTCCTTGCAAAGGCGGTCCAACGTGCTGCGCGCCTCGGCATCCGTGACGTCGTACACGTCGAGCAGGGCGGCCAGATCATGAGGCCTGACAGCCTGCACCGCGTTCTCGATCTTCGACAACTTGGGGCTCTGCCAGCCCATGGCCGTGGCGGCCTCGTCGAGAGTGAGACCCGCGTCGTTGCGCAGCTTGCGCAGCGTCGCACCGAGGCGGCGGCGTCGGACAGTCGGGACCAGGGGAGAGTTCGGCATGCCGCAAGTCTGCGCTTCTGCGGGGAGTTCACGGAGCGCATTATCGAAACAGTCACCCGTTAGGGTAGAAACGTTGCGATTTAACGCCGCAAGGGTGCACTCTCAACCTGCCGCCGCTGCACGCCAGTTGGCGGACCGCCGACGCAACGGAGTGTCGGCCCGTGACTGGAGGCCCCATGAACCTCGCCCCGCAGAACACCCACCCTGCAATCGCTCACCTCGGCCACTACCTCACCCGCACCCCCACCGGCTTCGTCCTCCACATGTCCGCGTCGCCGCGCAACCTCCGCGCGGCACGCGGGCTCACCCACGACGTCCTGCACGGCGCCGGAGTCAGGCCCGACGCAGTCGACAGCGCCCAGCTCGTGCTCGCCGAGCTGTACGGCAACGCCGTCCACGCCTGCGGCGACTTCGCGCCGCTGGTGGCGGAGGTGGAGGCGGGGCCCGCCGGGGTCTGGGTCCGGCTGCACGACCCGGACCGGAGGCGTCTGCCCAGGCGCACCGGCGTACGACTGGACGATCCCGGCGCCGAGTCGGGGCGGGGGCTGCCGCTGATGGATCTGCTGGCCCCCGGCTGGGACGTGACGCGGACGCCGGTGGGGAAACAGGTCAGGTGTCTGCTGCCGCTCGAAGGACCAGGCAGCTCGCCGTCACCCCCTGCCCGCCGTTGACCACTACGGCGTATCCACCCGGCGGGACGCCGCCGGGGCGTGAGAGGTATGCGAGGTTGGCCAGGGCGTCCCCGGCTCCCAGATGGCCGGTGGACGGATCGGGATTCACGGCACGACCGCGCAGCCGCTCGGGCAGGCCAGGGCGGACGTGTGAGTCCAGGAAGGATTCCGCCAGGCGGGGCAGGAGCACACTGCTGATGCGGGGATCGCCTTCGTCGATACCGGCGTCGTCGAGTGCCTGACGCACGGCGGTCCCCACATTACGACGCAGTTCTTCCACGCTGTGCAGGGCTTCGAGCAGTTGCTGCGCCGTCGCGCCCTGGGAGCGGACACTGCCGGGTTCCAGAATGCGCGGGCAGGTATGACCGCTGGTGGCCAGGGACAGCAGGTCCATCGGCCCCGGGCCCGCGGTCAGCACGGCGGCGGCTGCTCCGTCGCCGAGGACCAGCACCGTCGGGTCCGACCAGCGCTGCTCCCCGTACGCCGCGAAGGTGTCCGCCGTGACGGCCAACGCGTGGCGGGTCCGGCTCTCCACGAGCATGCGTGTCACCAGGGATTCCACTGCGGCTACGCCACCGTTGCACGCTTGGACGAGGCCGAGCGCGGGGCAGTCGCCGGTGTCCAGCCTCCTGGCAAGGCGGTGTGGCGGGGAAGGCGCCCCGTTCTTGCTGGTGCGGTCGATCCACGCATAGGCGAGGTAGTCCATGTCCTTCGCCGTGCGGCCCGCGGCGGCGAGCGCTCTACCCGCGGCCTTTTCCGCCATCTCCTCCGCGGTCTCACCCTGTCCGGCCGGCACGGACGCGGAGCAGGCTGGAACGCCATCACTGTCCTGGAGGATGCCGTTGGCGACGGCGTCCTCCACACCGCTGCGCCCCTCGGGCAGCCATACGGCGGCTGAAGCCACACTGACACGGGCGTCGATACGCATCGTCAGACCTTTCGTCGAGTGGGAAACGGCCGGTCAGCGCAGGGGTACAGAGACCGAGGAAGGGGCGGACGGGGCGGAGGCCAACGTCATGCCCGCCAGCGGGGGGTTGTCCGACACGTAGTGGCTGTCCGCCGCGTCCACCACCAGGGCGATGCGGTGTCCTGCGGGCACGTCGTAAGCGGTCGGCAGCAGCGGAAAGTCGGCGGTGAACGCGGTCCCCGGGGTCCTGTCGCGGAAGGTGTACGGGGCGTGCGTGATCAGGCGTCCAAGCCCCTGCCGGTCGACGTCGTACAGGTAGGCGACCAGTGTTCCGTCCTGTCCGGTGGGCGTGACGTGGAGCCGGGCCCGAGCGGTGCCCCGCACGTGCTGGCTGCGGGGCGAAGGCGCGGTCTTCCATACGGCCGCCAGGGGGCGCCGCAGGGCCGCCATCGGCACGGGCTGCTGCGCCCCCAGTGCGGCCTGCACATTCTGCTGGAGGGCCGGCACGCCGCTGTCGGCGAGGGAGTCCAGCCCGGTGCTGATGCGCTGCGCCGCCACGCCGGGCCCGGCAGCGGAACCATCAGGTGAGTCCGCGGCACCGTCGACCAGGCGTCCGGCAGGACCGAGGGTGAGCCCCCGGTGCCGACCGGTCATCGCGGACCAGCCGGAGTGGGGCTCGAACCCGTAGCGGGCGCCGAAGTCGGGTCCGCTGTTGACCGGGCGGAGCTGCACCGGCGCCTCACGGTCGATACCGTTCTTCCGGCCCTTGAGAAGGTGGTCGAACCAACGGTGCACGCTGTCGTGGACCTCGTTGGACTGCCAGACAGCGGTGAGTTCCGGTCCACCGTGGTCGCCCGGCCGGAGTTCCAGGCGTTTGACCCCACGGAGGCGGTCGAAGAAGGCCCCCAGCTGGTCGGTCGTGGTGGTCAGGCTGTCGCGCCAGGGCTGGGCGATGAACACCGCTGTGCCGTGAGCGTTGATGCGGTCCACGTAGTTGATCGGTGAGCGGGGCCTCGCCCAAGCGGTCATGGCCCGGTGATTGCGCGTCAGATAGGAGTGCGCGACGGCGCCCAAGGAGGGGTCCGGCCGGTCGACCACCAGTCCGGGAACAGCGATGGCGACCGCCCCTGTGGTACGGGTCCCGTTGACACGCAGCAGGTCTGCCATGTCGGTCCAGGTGCTCATGGCTGCGACCGCTTCGATCCGCGGGTCCGCGGCCGCGGCCAGCAGGCTGGTTCCCGCGCCGTACGAGACTCCAGTCACCCCGATGCGGCGCGGGTCCGCGCCAGTATGGGCGAGTGCCCAGTCGATCACGTGTGACACGTCCGCGATGTCCCTGGGAGTGGCCCCAGCGATCATCCCCTCCGACGGAGGCAGCCCCCGCGGATTGTAGGAGAGGAATACGTACCCGTCTTTGGCAAAGGCCCGCTGCGTCCTGCGGAACAACTGGTACCCACCCAGTCCCCCGGAAGGCATGACGATCAACGGGTGCGGGCCGGGTGCCGCAGGCTCCGCGACACTGCCTCGGAGGCGGGTCCCGTCCGGCATCCGCAGGGTCACCGGGCGGACTTTCGCTGGAGCGGCGGCAGAGCCGACAACCGGTGCCGGATCGCTCACGGTGCCGGTCGCGGTCCCCCCGGCCGATACCCCGCTCACCACCAGGCAGGTGGCCAGGGTCAGGATGCGCGCGCTCCGGCGCACCTTGAGCGGGAAGGTTGAAGAAGCAGGGCGTACCTGACTGCTTACGGGGCGGATCAACGCGTGCTCCTCTGCGTCCGGTGGTCGGTGGTGGCGGCGGGCGTGTGCCCGAGGCGGGTCAGGGCGCGGCGGGCCAGATCGGTCAGGCCGCCGGCGCCGATGATCTCCAGTGCCGGGAGTTCGCAGCCCAGCCGGCGCCGGGTGGCCACGACCAGCTCGGCGGCCATGAGGGAGTCGAGCCCTAGCTGGTCGAGGGGGCGGTTGCGGTCCAGTCGGTCCGGGGAGGTTTGCAGGACGCCGGCGGTCAGTCCGACGAGGGCTTCGGTGACAAGCTCCAGAGCCTGTTCGGCACAGGCCTGGGCCAGTTGCTCCCTGAGCGGCTCGCCGCCACCTGTGCCGTCCAGGTGGTTGCCGGCCGCGATCTCGGCGAAGCGAGGACTGGCGATGCTTGACAGGACCTGCTGCATCCGAGGCCAGTCGAACCGGCCGACGACCGTGGCCTCGGCTCCCTCGGCCAGCAAGGTGTCGAGGGCGGCACACGCTTCCGCAGCCGAGAAGCCAGTGAGTCCTCTGCGTTCCAGGCTGGTGGCCAGCTCTTCCGTGCGATGCGTGAAGCCGGTGTCGCTGAGCGCGCCCCACGCGATGGCCAGGCCGGGGCGTCCGGCACGGTGGCGACTGCGGCTGTGCGCCTCCAGGAAGAGGTTGGCTCCCCCGTAGGCGGCTTGTTGCCGGTTACCGATATGCGCGGCGATCGAGGAACAGGAGACGAAAAAGTCCAGCGGCCGGTCGCGGAGGCGGGTTTCCAGAAGAAGGGCTCCGAGCATCTTGGGGCCCAGCACCGCACGGATGCGTTCTTGCTGTCCCAACTCGGACAGCGGGGCATCGTCATAGCGGGCGGCCGCGTGCACAATGCCCTTCAGCGGACGCCCGGTGGCGTCGATCATCCGCAGGACGCGGTCGAGGGCATGTCCGTCGGAGAGGTCCGCCGGGTAGGCGATGGCGTGCGCACCACTGTCGGCGAGCGCGTCGAGAAGCTGCCCGGCCTCCGGTGTCTCGGGACCGCGGCGGCCGAGGAGGGCGAGATGGCGGGCACCGCGGGCAGCGAGGTGGCGGGCGATGGCGGCACCGAGACCGGTCAGGCCACCAGTGATCAGATAGGTGGCCCCCGGATCCAGAGGCGCCGGACGGGGCAGATGTTCCACGGCGGGCGGTTCGTCGAAGGTAACGACGACCTTGCCGATGTGCCGGGAGTGCCGCAGCACCCGGAACGCCTCCTCCACGCGATCGGCCGGATAGTCCCGATGCGGCAGCGGGGTGCAGACGCCGGTCTCGATGTCGTCCCAGAACTCCCGCAGACCGGCGGTGCGTAGCGAATGCTGAGCCAGCAGACGCAGCAAGTCCACACCGAAGAAGGCGGTGTTGTGCCGGAAGGCCCGCATCGCCAGGTGGCCGTCTGTGTGGATGTCCCGCTTGCCCAGTTCTACGAAGCGGCCGCCGTCGGCCAGGAGTTCCATGCTGCGGGCGAGCCCCTCACCGGCCAGTGAATTGAGGACGACGTCGACGCCGCGGCCGTTGGTCAGGGTCCGGACCTCGTCGGCGAAGCGCAGGCTGCGGGAGTCCAGCACATGGTCGGCGCCCAGTAGCCGCAGCAGGTCACGTTTGGCCGGAGTGCCCGCCGTGGCGAGCACCCTGGCTCCCCGTTCGCGGGCGAATCGCAGGGCCGCCAGGCCGACGCCGCCCGCCGCGCCGTGCAGCAGCAGCGTCTCGCCGGGAGCCAGTCGGGCCACGTCATGCAGACTGTGCCGGACGGTCAGGGCGGCCACCGGCAAGGTGGCGGCCTCCACAAAGCCCATTTCGTCAGGGATACGGCCCACCAGAGCGCGGTCCACCACCACGTGGGAGGCCAGGCAGGCGGACGCCTCCGACATGGCGACCACCCGGTCTCCGGCCGTCAGACCGGTGACGTCGGCACCGGTACGGACGACAGTGCCGGCGCACTCCAGTCCCAGTCCCGGCCCGGCCTCGTTGTCCGGCTCGGCTCCGGCGGGCAACAGCCCGGTGGCCAGCATGACGTCCCGGTAGTTCAGACCGGCGGCACGCACCTCGATGAGTACCTGATCGGGCCCCGGTGCCGGAAGCCGCTCCGGAACCCAGACCAGGCGGTGCTCCAAGCCGGGGTCACGAAGTTCCAGGCGGTAGGCACCGCGTTCCGTACCCGCCGCGGCATCAGGTTCCCTGACCGGTCGCGTCCTGGCGGCTTCGCTCAGCCGGGGTACGAACCGGCCCGCCCGGGTGAGGACGACCTCCAGCTCTTCGCTCGGGTCCAGCAGTTCCGCGCTCAGCCGATCGGCGCCGGCGCCGGACTCCTCGTCCGGCTCCAGGGAGACGCATCGGACGGTGATGCCGGGATGCTCGTTGCCCAGGCACCGGGCGGCGCCCCAGGCCGCGGCGTCCCCCGGGTGGGTGACGGACTCGGGGGGCGGCGCCACGCCGCAGGGCCGGGTGACCAGCCACACGGAAAGCGGCACGGTAGCGTCGCGGTCGAATGCCGAGGCGATGGCGGCGAAGACCGCGGTACGGCGGACCGCCAGGTCGATGGCTGTCTCCGGCACGGTGACGGCCTGTTCTTCTTCACCCAGCACCAGGACGAGGTGAACCGGCGAGGTCCGCCCGCGGAGCCATTGGGCCCAGTGGTCCGGGTCGGTGCTCGGCACGGAGCAGTGCACTTGATGCCGCTCGTCGGCAGCCAGGGCGGCGCACAGCGACCGGGGCAGCGGAGACGCCGGGGTCTCCGCGGCCACGACCCAGCGCACGTCTGTGCCCGCAGTGGACGGTCGCTGCTCGGCCGCGATGCGGTCGGGAGTGCTGGGTGGCGTGCTGGTTACGGCCGTACGGCGCGCCAGCAACAGCGAGGAGGTGCCTCCTTGGTCACCGGTCCGGTGGATGTCCTGGTAACCGCACTCCCGCAGCAGTGCGGTCCACGCGGGTGCACTCAGCAGCGGCGAGTCGGGACGCCGGGAGTCGGTGTCGGTGACGGACCAGAAGCTGTCCAGAAGACCGAAGCAGAGCGCCAAGAGCCCGGCGTCGTGCTGTTCCAGTGCCATCAGCTGCCCGCCCTCGGCCAGCAGCCATCCGGCATGCCCCAGGCTGTTGCGCAGATCAGCGGTGGCATGCAGCACGTTGTGGGCGACGACCAGGTCGAAGGCACCGCCGGCGAATCCCTGCTCGGCCGGGTGCCGGTCGAGATCGAGGGTGCGGAAGTCCACGAAACGGTGGTCGGAGAAACGCTCGCGCACACGGGGAAAGAACCCGGCCGAGACATCGGTGAACACGTACTGGGTCCGCTCGGGCGGGAGGACGTCCAGCAACTCCCGAGTGGCGCCCCCGGTGCCCCCGCCCACCTCCAGGACGCGCAGCACCCGGTCGGCGGGCCAGTCGCGTACGGCGGCGGCCAGCGACTGCCGCGAGATCCGCAGTTGGTCCTGCTGGCCGGGGATCCGGCCGTACAGTTCTTCCAGCAAGTGCCGGTCGGTTTCGCCGAACAGCAGCTCGAGGGGGCCCTGCGCGCCGCGCAGCACCTCGCTCAGTCGCAGGCCGCACCGTCCGTAGAGAGCAAGGGCGTCCGCGAACTGCGGCAGGGCGACGACTGCCGACCGGAACACCTCGTGCGGGCGGGGGGTGTCTGTGAGCGACCAGGCGCCGGGCCGGCCGGGGACGCGGCGAGCCAGTCCGTGTTCCTCCGACAGAGCCAACAGCAGCGCCGCGAGTTTCCGGTACGCGGGCCGCATGCCCGCCGCCACGAGACGGTCGGGGGCGTACTCGCCGCCGCAGTCGAACCGGGCGAGGGCCGCGGCCGCGAAGTGGGCGCTGGCTTCCTTGCAGTACCGCCCGGCGGCGACGGTATCCGTTTCCGTGCGGGAGTCGGCGACCGTCAACATCACCGAGGCCGGGCGCTCGTCGGTGCGGGAGCGGTGACCGGAGTCCTCCGACGGCAGGTGGAGGGAGAGGGCGAGGGGCGGGGGGTGCGGGCCGGGGCGGGGGGCGGCACGCAGCACGGTCTCGTAGCGTTCGACCGGTGTGCCGGTGCGTCCGCCGGCGAAACGGCGCAGTCGGCAGCCCTCCAGTTCGACCGTGACCCGTCCGTCCTCGTCCAGCACGGTCACGTCCCAGCAGACCTCGTGTGCGCTCGTCTTCCGGGAACGGACATGGACAAAACCGGTGGGAGTCGGGGAATCCCACATGCGCGCGGCCTCGATGAGAGCGGGCAGGTACGGCGCGGAAGAGCCGGTGCCGGCGGGGAGCAGCGGAGCTCCGGCCTGCAATGCGCCGTCCAGCAGGGCGGGGTGGGCATGGAAGCCGTCGGAGGGCTGATCGAGGCGGTAGGCGGCGAGCACCTCACCGTGGCCCACGCGCAACTGGGTGAGCACCTGGAACGCCGGTCCGTACGTCAAACCGGTGGCCGCGGCCTGAGCGTAGTGATCCTGCGCGGAAAGCCGGCGCGGCAGTGCTTGGCCCAGGGCTACGGGATCGAGGGGGGCCGGGGTGGGGCGCAGCAGCCGCCGGGCGCGTCCCTTCGCGTGGGTGCGCCAGTCGCCGCCCCCGCCGCTACGGCTGCTGACGGTCACTGTACGGTCGTCGGCCGACAGGGAGACCTGCAAGAGGGTGTCCGGTTCCGCGTCCTCGTCCCGGGGCAGCGTGAGCGCTCGGGTGACGGCGAGGGCGGTGACCTCCACGGGCGTCACCTGGTCGTGCTCCCGGGCGGCGGCGAAGGCCGCCTCCACGTAGGCGGCGGCCGGCACCACGATGGCGCCGCCCACCGTGTGGTCGGCCAGCCACGGCAGCCGGGTGGTCACCAGCGGGCCGGACCAGGTGGGTTCGGCCACCGCCATCCTGGCACCGAGCAGCCGGTGCGCGGGGGCTTCGGCGTCCTCGCCACCGGTCCGGGTCCACCATTGAGGAGTTCCGTTCCAGTGCCGCTGCCGCTGCCACGGGTAGCCGGGCAGGTCGGTCACCTGCCCGGGGAGGGGGAAGTAGCTGTCCCAGTCCACCTGGGCGCCGCAGGCCAGCAGGTGGCCGACGGAACGCCGCACGGCAGGGGTGCCCGAGTCGCCGTTCGAGCAGGTGCGCACGACGGTGGCCGGGACGGACCTTTCTTCGGTGGTCAGCCGCCTCAAGTAGGTGCTGAGTACCGGGTGCGGGCCGATTTCGGTGAAGACGTCGCACCCGCTGTCGAGCAGGGCCCCGACGGCCTCGCTGAACAGCACGGGACGGCGCACATTGCGCCACCAGTAGACCCCGTCCAGCTCCTCACCGCCCAGGAGGCTGCCGGTCACCGTGGAGGCGAACGGAACAGCGGTGGCCGATGGGTCCAGCCCGGCGAGTGCGGTGAGCAGCGGCTGTTCGATCGGGTCCATCGCCCGGCTGTGGAAGGCGTAGGCCAGGTCCAGCGGGCGGAAGAACACGCCGCGGCCCTTGAGGTTCTTGCCGAGGGTTTCGAGGTCGGAAGCGGGCCCGGCGACGGTCACATCGCGCGGGCTGTTGACCGCGGCCAGTTCCACACTCCCGTTGAAGAGAGCCAGTTCGGCGCGGACGTCGTCCGCGGACAGCCCGACGGCCGCCATCCGTCCCCGGTCGGCGGTCGGCGCCTGCGCGTGGCTGCGGGCGGCCACCACCCTGGCGGCATCCTCCAGGCTCAGGGCTCCGGCCGTATGGGCGGCGGCGATCTCACCGACGCTGTGCCCGACCACGCCGGACGGCCGTACTCCGTAGTGGTCCAGCAGGGCTACCAGGCCCCTTTGCACTGCGAACAGCATTGGCTGGGCGATGTCGGTGCGATGCAGGTCGTTCGGGAGCTCCTCGGCGATGAACCGATCCCGGACCGACCAGCCCAGGTACGGGGTCAGGGCCGCGTCGGCTTCCTCGACCGCGGTGCGGAAGACCGGCTCCTGCGCCATGAGTTCGGTTCCCATGCCGGCCCACTGCGAGCCGTTGCCCGAGAAGACGAACCCCACTTTCCCCGACCGCGCGCCTTCGACGACAGGTGCCTTGCTCATCTGCCGGCTGCGAGCGAAGAGCCGCAGGGCGTCCGCCGCTTCATCGGACGTCGTGGCCAGGACGGCGGCCCGCTTCTCGTGGCGGGTCCGGCGGCGGCAGGCGGTCCAGGCCAGGTCGTAATAGTTGCGCGGTCCCGCTTCGGACAACCGGTCGGCCATTCGTTCAGCCGCCTGGACCAGTCCCTCTTCCGTGCGTGCGGAGACCACCACCGGCAGCAACCGGTGGTGTTCCTCCGCCGGGGGCCGCGGCAGGGTGAAAGGTGCCGCGGGGGCGAGGGCGACATGGGCGTTCGCGCCGCCGAAACCAAAGGAGTTGACCCCCACCACGGGGCACGCGGCATCCACGAGCGGTTCGGCGTCCAGGGCCGGGCGCAGGCGACAGGAGGCGAAGTCGATCGCGGGGTTGAGGGGCTCGGCATGCAAGGTGGGCGGCACCCGCCGATGGCGGAGCACCAGCAGCGCCTTGAGCAGCCCCGCGATGCCCGATGCCGCTTCCAGGTGCCCGATGTTGGTTTTGACCGAGCCGACCGGCAACGGTCCGAGGGTGCGGTGGCTGCTCAGGGCCCGGCCGATCGCCCGGCACTCGATCGGATCCCCTACGGGGGTTCCCGTTCCGTGCAGCTCCAGGTATGCCAGGTCGTCGGCGGTCACTTCGGCGCGGGCGTAGACCTGACGCAGCAGGGCCTCTTGCGCGCTCTCGCTGGGGAGCGCCAGCGCGCTGGTGCGGCCGTCGCTGTTGACGCCCGTGGCCAGGATGGTGGCGTGCACCCGGTCGCCGTCGGCGAGGGCGTCCTTCAGGCGTTTGAGGAGGATGACCCCTCCGCCCTCGGCCCGGACGTAGCCGTCCGCGTCTGCCGAGAACGTACGGCACCGGCCGGTGGGGGACAGCATGGACGCGGCGGAGAAGCCGATGAAGGAGTACGGGCTGAGCAGTACGTTGATTCCGCCGGCCAGGGCTGTGCGGGACCGTCCGGCCCGCAGGTCCTCGCAGGCGCGGTGGACGGCGGTCAGCGCGGAGGAGCAAGCCGTGTCGACGGCCATGCTCGGCCCGTGCCAGTCCAGGGTGTAGGAGAGCCGGTTGGCAGTGTTCGTCGCCGCGCTGCCCGCCATCATGTAGGCGTTGATACTGTCCGGGTCGCTCTGCTGCAGTTCGCTGTAGTCACGGCTGGACACCCCGATGTAGACACCGGTGTCCGAACCGGCCAGCGCTTCACGGGGTGTGCCGGCGTCGTCCAGCGCTTCGATCGCCATTTCCAGCAGCAGCCGTTGTTGCGGGTCCATCCGGGTCGCCTCGCGCGGCGAGATGCCGAAGAATTCCGCGTCGAACCCGGTGACGTCCGTGAGGAACCCTCCGGCGGCGGTGTAACTCCTGCCGGGCCGCCGAGGCCGCCCACCGGTGAACCGCTCGGCATCGAATCGCTCGACCGGCACCTCCCCCACCAGGTCCCGGCCGTCCAGCAGGGCTTGCCAGAATTGCGAGAGGCTGTCGATGCCGCCGGGAAATCTGCACGCGGCGCCCACGATCGCGAGTGTTTCGCCGGACGGATCCGTCGCGTTGTCGGGAGAGCCGGTTACGGACAGCACAGAGCGCCTCCAGAGGCGGAGCAACGAGAGATAGGGGAGCGGCTGGGAAATCCCGCCAGAAGCGCCTCACACGCGGCGCGAATGAACTCGACGAGTTTCGGGACAATGCGAAATATCGGGCGGGTTGCGATTTTATGATGGGTGGGGGCGAATGATGCAACCCCGGGCCACCCATGAGCGTCTAATGTGATATTCGGTGCGCTCGGGCCGATCTCACTGTCAGGCTCGCCGGAACGCTAAAACGGTGTTATGGCCGCCGAAACCGAAAGAATTACTCACCGCTGCGCCGACGGATTGTGCACGGGCGGCACCGATGACCAGGTCGACGTCCATCGAGGGATCGGCGGCGGCGAGATTCGCAAGGGGCGGCGCCAGCGACCGCTCGATCGTCAGCACGGTCAGCGCGGCCTCGACGGCGCCGGCGGCACCGAGCGAGTGCCCAAGGACGCCCTTGGCGGAGGTGACGCTCGGACCGTGCGGCAGCATCCGGCCGATCACTCCGGCCTCCACGGCATCGTTGAGGACGGTCGACGTGCCGTGGGCGTTGACATGGTCGATCTGCGACGCAGTGAGTCCCGCGCCGCGCAACGCGAGCCCCAGTGCCTCCTGCACACCGCGCCCTTCCGGGTGGGGCGCCGTCGGGTGGTGGGCGTCCGTGGTGGAGGCGCATCCGGCCACGACGGCCCGTGGTGTGGCTCCGCGGGCCCGGGCGTCCGCCTCACGTTCGAGGACGAGGACGGCCGCCGCCTCGGAGAGGACGAACCCGTCGCGGTCGGCGGCGAAGGGACGGGAAGCCGCCGCCGGGTCGTCACGGCGTGAAGACAGTGCGCCCATTCGGTGGAAGCCTGCCACCACGGTGGTGCAGTTGACCGCTTCGGCGCCGCCCGCCAGAACGATGTCGCACGCGTCGGCCAGCAGGAGGGCGCGCCCGGTGGCGATGGCGTCGGCGCCCGAGGCGCACGCCGTCGCCGTGGCCATGCTCGGCCCGCGTGCCCCGAGGGCGAGAGCGATCTCGGCGGCCGGCCCGTTCACCATCGTGCGCGGGATAAACACCGGCGAGATCTGCTCGACGCCGTGGTCCCGCAGGCCCAGGGCCGTCGCTTGCCAGGTGGCCGCACCGCCGAAGCTGCACCCCATGACGACGGCGACCCGAGGCCCGTCCCAGACCTCCGGGCGCAGAGCGGCGCTGTCCACCGCTTCCTGCACGGCCGTCAGGGCGAGGATCACATGACGGTCGAGCCGCCAGGCATTCCTCTTCGCGCCCAGCACACGCCGCGTGTCGAAGGGCGGTACGGAGCAGCAGAAGTCGACGGGGAGTCCCTGAAGGTCCGGCCTCGTGGCGGCGGTCGGCAACCCCCTTACGACCGCTTCCCAGGTCTGCTCCGTGCCCACCCCCGCCGGGGTGACCAGGCCGATGCCCGTGACGACGGTCTCGGGCCGGCTCATGGGGCGCCGTGCCGTCGGGAGACGGTCATCCGGTCCTCCAGCACGGCGGCGAGCTGTCTCGTGGACATGGTTGCCGGGACGTCCGCGTCCTGGCACCGCACTCCCAGACGCTGCCCCATGACCAAGGCGAGTTCCGCCCGCGCGAGGCTGTCCAGTTCCATGTCGCGGAAGGTCGCCTGCGGTGTCACACGCTCCTCGGGCACGTCGAAGTGGGCCGTCAAAACGGTGAAGAGCGTTTCATACGGGGGCGTCACGAACGTTCTCTCTCTCGATGGGAAAGCCGAATGAAAGCGGCCCTACAGCCGCACGAGCACGATGCCCAGACTGACGCCGCTGGCCGTGCCGATCAGCGGCACGACATCTCCGGCGCCGACCCGTCCTGACCGCATGGCCGCGGCCAGTTGGAGCGGCAGCGTGGCGGAGGCGGTGTTGCCGTGTTCGGCGATGGTGGTGACGAGCCTGTTCTCGGGAACGCCGGACCGGCCACAGAACAAGGGGATCAGTGAGGTGGCCGCGAGGTGCACGCAGCACAGCGGCGCGTCCCGGGGGTGATGGCCGACGCGGTCGTGCAGTTCGCTCACCACGGACGCGCCGAAGACATCGAAGGCTTCCACGAGTTTCGCGGTGTTCGCTGCCAGCCGCGGCCGACCGCCGCCCGCCTCATCGAGCGGCAGCACCACGGACGCCCAGGCAGCGGAGTTCGAGAGGAACTCCGCTGCCAGGATGCCGGGTTCGGGAGAAGCCTCCAGCAGCATCGCGGCCCCGGCATCCGACATGGTGTTCCCAGCGATCGCCTCAACGAATTCCCGGGGCCCGGCGATGCTCCTGCGGTTCAATCGGGTCAGCTCCTCGCCGGTGCAGACGAGGACGGTGCGATAGGCGCCGCACCGGATGAAGGCGTCGGCGACCTGCACTCCGTTGAGGAAGCTGTTGCAGGCGTTCTTCACGTCCATGACCGGACACACGGCACCCAGCTTGGCGGCGACGATATGGGCGGTGGCCGGTTCGACCACGTCCGTACTGGCAGCCGCGAACACCAGCAGGTCGATGTCGCGCACGGATCTGCCCAGGTCGCCGAGCATGCGCTCGCAGGCCGCGACCGCGAGGTCGGATGCCCGCCAGCCCTCCGGCCGCACATGGCGGCGCTCGACGCCGGTGAGTCTCTGGATGAGCCCTCTCGGCACGTCGAAATGTGGACTGTGTTCTGCGATTTCGTCTTCCAACTCGGCGGTCGAAAGGATCGTCCTGGGCAGGTATGCGTCAATGCCCGCCAACCGTGCGTACGTATGTCCCACGATTTCCCCATGGTGGTTTTGCGGCGCCTCAGTACAGGCGGATTACCCATCTAAGCAGACTCCGGCGAGTATCCGACCAGTACGATAATCACACGGGCCTTGATGACCTTTCATGCCCAACGGCAGGCCGCGAACGCGGAAACGGCGACGTTGCGTATCGAGCGGAAAATAACACGAACGGGTTTTCCGGTAATGCCCGCCGGATTCGCGCCGATAGTGTGCCGCTCATTCCCGGCAAGCATCCGCAGCGAGGCCGGAAACCCGATCGCAGGAGCCACACATGCGCACTGTCGTCGTCACCGGCGCGACCAGCGGTATCGGCATGGCCACCGCATGCGAGTTGGCTGCCGCCGGCTACGAGGTCATCGGTACCGCCCGCACCCCGGCCAAGGCGGACGCGCTCACGGTGGCCGCCGAAGCACGGGGGTGTGCCCTGCGCACCGCCGTGCTGGACGTCACCGACAGCGATGCGTGCGACCGCGCCTTCGCCACCATCGCGGCCATGACGGACGGCGGCCCCTGGGCGCTGGTGAACAACGCCGGCGTGGCCTGTGCCGGAGCCCTGGAGGACGTCTCCGAGGAGGCGGCACGCAGCGCGCTGGAGACCAATCTGCTCGCCCCGGCCCGCCTCTCGCGCCTGGTCCTGCCGGCCATGCGGCGCCGGGGAGAAGGCCGCATCGTGAACATCACCTCCCTCGGCGGGCTGCTGGCCCTGCCCATGAACGGCTGGTACTGCGCGAGCAAGCACGGCCTGGAGGCGCTGACCGACGCGCTGCGGATGGAGACCGCCCGCTTCGGCATCCACGTCTCGCTGGTGGAACCCGGCTTCCACGACACCCCACTGGTGTCCGGATCCGTGGCGGGGTTCCCTTCTCACGGCTCGTCCCCCTACTCCGACGGGTACGCCGCCGTCGAACGCCGTATCAGTGGGTTGAGCCCACTGCCCGGCCCGGAAAAGGTGGCGCACGTCATCCGGCGCGCGCTGTCGACGAGGTCTCCGCGTCGGCGTTACCCGGTCGGCGGGGAGGCCCTGATGACGCGGACCGCCGCCCTTCTCCCGGCGGCGGTCCGCGACCGAGTGCTCCGGACCGCCACCGGTCTCACCGCGGCGCAAAGGTCCGGCACAGCGGTCAGCCGCGACACACACTCCGCGGCCGGAACGCCGCCCCTGGCGTGAAGCCCGTAACCCGCCACCACTCCGACTCCCACAGACTCCCGCCAGGAAGGCCCAAACATGAGCCCGCAGGATTGCCACAACGAACTCGTCACCCATCTGGAAACGCTGTTCCGCGTTCCGGCCGAAGCCGTCACGCCCGACACCACCTTCGCCGACCTCGGCCTCGACTCCGTCGACGTCGTCGAACTGGCGGTTGCCGCAGGGGTCAACTCCGAAGCGGACCTGCTTGCCCACTCGCCCCGTTCCACCGTCGGGGAGATCACGGCCCGCCTGGCGGAAAACCTCCCGGCGTCATGAGCACCCCGGCAGCCGCCGTGGCCGTCACCGGTCTCGGCCTCATCACCCCGGCGGGAGTCGACCGGGACGCGACCTGGGCGGGTCTGTGCGCGGGCGTCAGAGTCGCGGCGAAGGACCCGGTGCTCACCGGGCTTCCGGTCGACTTCTCCTGCGCCGTCCCCGAGTCCGCGCGCGTCACGCCTCTCGTCCCCGGGCAGGCCCGGCGGATGGACCCCTCGTCCCAGCTGGCGGTGCTTGCCGCCCGGGAAGCCGTCGCGGACGCGGGCCTGACGCCGCGCGAGTGGCCCGCCGAGCGCGTGGGCGTCGTCCTGGGAGTCGGCAACAGTTCCATGCTGGCGTGGCCGGACGCCTTCGCCCACTTGAACGCAGGACGCCCTCAACGCATCTCACCGACCGCCCTCCCCCGTTCCATGCCCAATACGCCGGTCGCCGAGGTCACCATCGACTTGGCGGCTCACGGGCCCAGCTTCGCCGTCGCCGGAGCCTGCGCCTCTGGCGGCTACGCGATCGCGGTGGCATCCGATCTGCTGCGCTCCGGCACCTGCGACATCGTGATCACCGGTGGGGCCGAGTCCGCCCGGTCCACCGCCGCCTCGGCCTGCCTGAGCCAGCTGACCGCTCTGTCGCGGCACCGCCACGACCCCGCGGGCGCGTCGCGCCCCTTCGATGCCCACCGGGACGGTTTCGTGCTCGGCGAGGGCGCGGGCATCCTGGTTCTGGAACGGCTGGAACAGGCGCGGGCGCGCCGGGTGACTCCGCGTGCCCTCCTTGCGGGGCACGGCTCTTCCTCGGACGCGCACCACTATGTGTCGCCCGACCCGCAGGGGGCCGGGGCTGAACGCGCCCTGCGTGCCGCGCTGTCCCACGCCGGGCTCACGGCCGACGACATCGACCATGTCAACGCCCACGCCACCTCCACACCCGTGGGGGACCTGGCCGAGGCACGAGCGCTGCGCCGGGTCTTCGGCGACTGCCCTCCCCCGGTCACCGCCGTGAAGAGCGTGATCGGGCACGCGCTCGGTGGCGCCGGCGGTATCGAAGCCGCCGTGACCGTCCTCTCCCTCCAGGAACAGACCGTGCCCCCGACCGTGAATCTTGACCGGCTCGATCCCGAAGTGGACCTCGACATCATCCGGGACGAACGCCGTGCCGTGCGCATGCGGTCGGCGGTCAGCAACTCCTTCGGCTTCGGCGGCCACAACGTCGTACTGGTCTTCAGCACCCCGTGAGTCCTCTCAAGCACTCACTTCCGGTGGGTGCGGATACGGGCGAACAGTCCTGACGGCAACCGGGGCAGCCACCAGTTCGCGCGGCCGGTGAGCGTCATCACGGCAGGGACCAGGATGCCGCGCACCAGGGTGGCGTCGACCACAGTGGCCAGGGCCAGCCCGATTCCGATGACCTTCAGCGGTGTCAGACCGGAAGTCGCCAGGGCGCCCACGGCAGCCGCGAAGGTCAACGCGGCTGCCGTCACCAGGCGCCCGGTGCGCTGCACCCCCGTGGTCACGGCCCGCTCGGTGTCACCGAACACCGCGTACGCCTCGCAGATGCGCGACAACAGGAACATCTCGTAGTCCACCGACAAGGCGTAGGCGATGACCAGGACGAACACCACGATCGTTCCGTCCAGGTCGCCGGTGACGGTGAAGTCGCCCACCAAGGCGCGCAGATGGCCGTCCTGGAAGACGAAGACCAGACATCCCATACAAGCGGCGAGGCTGATCGCGGCGACCACCACCGCCTTCACCGGGATCAACAGGCTGCGGGTGAACAGGGCCAGCAGCACGAAGGTGACGGATGCCACCAGCGTGCAGGCGCCTGGCAGCGCCTGGATCAGCGCCGCCCGGGTGTCGGCCGCGCGGGCCGCCTCGCCGGCCACCGGGCTGCGTCCGGCCGCAGGCAGGTCACGCAGCTCGCGGACCAGCTGCCGCGACATCGGAGTGGCAGGGCCGGTGCTGGAGAAGACCGTCAACAGCGGTCCGCCGGGGGCGAGGTGACGCCGCGCCTGCCGTTCGGGGAGCGGGCCGTGCTCACCTTCTCGGTAGGAGCCGGTGGCGGTACGCACCTCGGCGACGCCCGGCAGAGCCGCGGCCCTGCGGGCGTACACGTTGAGGTCGTGGGCGCCGGTGTCCCGCGGCAGACCGACGGTCAACCGCCGGTCCGGGGCATGCGGGAAGTCCTGGGCGATGGCCCGTGCCACGGCGTGCGGTTCACTGTGTGCGGGCAGCGTCCGGGCGTCGCTGAGGGCGAAGGAGGCATGCGCGAACGGGACGACGCATACTCCGAGCAGCGCGACGGACCCCACGGCCCAGGCAAGCGGACGACGGCAGACCGTGCGGGCCACCCGCCGCCACAGCATTCCCTCCCCGGCCGGGCCGGCCGCGCCGCGCAGCCGCAGGCGCGTGAAGAGGTCGAAGCGGTCCAGGTACGGGGCCAGCACAGTCAGCAGGGCGGGCACGACAAGCACAGTGGAGGCAGCCGACAGCACCACCACGCTGATACCCGCCCAGGCAATGGAATGCAAGAAGCCGAAGGGGAAGAGGAAGAGGGAGCACAGCGACAGCGCCACTACACCGGCGGAGGCCAGAACGGTGCGTCCTGCGGCGGCCGTTCCGTGAACGATGGCCTGTGGCATGGCAAGACCGGTGGCCTGCTCCTCCCGGAACCGGGCAACCGCGAACAGGGCGTAGTCCACGGCGAGCCCGAAGCCCAGGGCGGTGGTGATGTTGGCGGCGTAGACAGACACCTCTGTCACGGAGGTGAGCAGACGAAGTACCGCCAGTGTTCCGGCCACCGCGACGGCGCCTGTCAGCACCGGGATCACGGCTGCTGCCAGAGAGCGGAAGACGAACAGCAAGATGGCGGCCGCCAACGGTACGGCGAGCAGCTCGGCCCGCAGCAGATCCCCTCGGCTTTGGCGCATGACCTCGGTACTCACCCAAGCCGGTCCGGTGGCCGAAACGGTCAGCAGGCCGCTGCGTCCCGTCACTTGCGGCACCAGAGTCTCGGCGGTGCGGCACGCCTGCGCCTCGTCCTCTCCCAGGTCGACTGTCATCAGGGCCGCGCTTCCGTCCCGCGACCGCAGAGAGGCGTCCCCGGTGTTCCAGTACGAGGTCGTGGAGACCACCCCGGGGAACCGTGTGACGCGGCGCTCAAGAACGCGGCTCTGCTCGGCCACCGGCCCGCTGCCGAGACCGCCTGAGGCATCGGCGCGCACCAGCAGCACCAAGTCCGCAGTGCCGCCCGCATGGTGACGCGCAGCGAGAATGCGGTTGTCCCGCTCGGAAACCGAACCCGTCGGTACCAGACCGCTGTTGGTGAGCCGGTCCAGTCCGCCGACGCCGACAGCCGCCATCAGGAGGACCGACACCGCTGTGGCGGCGAGCAGGTGACGAGCTCTGCGGACGCACCAATGAGTCAGCGCCGGAGGGGACGCCTTCCGCGCGGGTGTCCGCTCGGCCGCCCGCCGGCGATGTGGTCGCAAGAGTGCCAAGACCATGTGCCTTCCGGCCGGACGGAGTCCGGCCGACAGACCGGCGTACCGTGCTCCAACTGTCGCGTCCAGCAACCGTCGTGCCGCGGCCAAGGACACGCCGATGAACCACATGTCCCCCATAGTGATGAGCGGAGAAGCCTTCCAGACGATGGTCGACTTATCGTGGTCGCCGCCGTCACCCGCCGGGCCGCAGCCGGCGGATCTCGGCCGCCCCATGACGGGAGCGGACCGCGCCTGCCCTGTGGCGGGAGACGGCCGGTCATCACACCCCACGACCAGGTCAGGGATGCCATGCAACGCATCGTCGTCATCGGCGCGGGCCCCGCGGGCGCGTCCCTGGTGGAGAACCTCGCCGCCCGGCTGCGGGAGCCGTGCGCTCTCACGGTGGTGGACGGCACCAGGCACCTGTGGCGGGGACGGGCCTATCAGCGGGACGACACGCGGGTACTGACGAACATCCCCGCCGCGCACATGTCCGTCCGCGAGGACGACCCCTCACACGCTGAACACTGGCTGGCATCCCAGCACCCGGGTGCGACGGACGCCGACGGGCTCACCGCCCGCGCCCACTACGGCGCCTACCTGGAGAACACCCTTCGAGATACCTGGCAGCGGCTGGCCCGCCGCGGCTGGCGACTACGTCTCGTGCGCGAGCACGCGAGCCGCGTGTCCTGGAACGGTACGCACCTCACCGTATCCACGGCACCAGGCGCCCTGGTGTGCGAACCCGCCGAACACGTGGTGCTGTGCACCGGTCCTCCCGCACCGGCCGACCCGTACCGTCTGTCCGGCATCCCGGACTATGTCGCCGAGCCCTTCCCTCTCGGCCGTAAGCGTGTGCCGCCCGGCTGCCGCGTAGGCGTCATCGGTGCCGGGCTGACCGCCGTGGACATCGTGGCCTGGCTGACCGCACATGGCCATCACGGGCCCATTCGTCTTTTCTCACGCAGCGGACTGCTGCCCGCGGTCCGCAAGCACCCCGCCGACCACCAACTGCGGCATCTGACCTTGGCTCGCC
This sequence comes from Streptomyces sp. NPDC003379, assembly GCF_053589195.1. Classification (NCBI taxonomy): domain Bacteria; kingdom Bacillati; phylum Actinomycetota; class Actinomycetes; order Kitasatosporales; family Streptomycetaceae; genus Streptomyces; species Streptomyces sp. NPDC003379. The sequence continues at coordinate 66,291 of NZ_JBSFRK010000010.1, forward strand.
TTGATGCCCTGGCCGGTTCCGACGGAACGGTCTCCGAGCGCCGTCTCATGTCACTGCTCCAGGCGGAGCTGACGGCGGCGGGGGTGGACCAGGCGCGCTTGGTCCGCGAGTTCCTCGCCCCCGACCCCCCCGCCGACCGGCTGCGCCGCCAACTGGCCGCTGCCGACGAGGACAGGGACCTGGGCGAAGCCGTGCTGCACAAGGCGCTGCCGCGCTTCGCCGGCCATGCCTGGAACCTGCTTCCCGACGCCGAGAAGGCGGCCCTGTGGCAGCGCCACCACCGCGCCATCACCAGTCTGTGCTGCCCAATGCCCCGCCACCGGGGCCAACTACTGCTGCGCCTGCTCGACAAGGGTCAGCTGCAGCTGACCGATGGAGTCACGCGCGTCGAGCCCGCACCGGCAGGAGGCTTCACCGTCCGCGCCCGGTCCGCGCGCGTGAGCGTGGACGTGCTGTTCAACGCCGTCGGCCCGGCGACGCATCGGCCGCCACTCCCGGCGGAGCGAGGCGTCGAAACCGAGTTGGCCAGGGACTTTTCCGCTGGGCACCCGCTCGGCGGTCTGCGCACCGACCCGCGTACACACCAGGTGGAGGGCGTTCCGGGCCTCTATGCCCTGGGGCATCCCACACGCGGGGCGGTGATGTTCCACTTCGGCATGCCCAGCCTGGTCCACCAGAGTGGCTTGATCGCCCGGTGTATCGATCACCGCGTCGCGCCGTCAAAGGCGCGAGCAACAATCCGCACGCCCGTGCGTCCGGCGCCCTACCCCCCGTAGAACCGCTCCTCCACCACCGCCCGAGCCCGCCGCGTAATCCGCCGATAGTCGTCCAGCATGTCGCCGACGTGCCCCGCGTCGTACCCCAAGTACCGTCCCACCGCGGCCAGTTCACGCCCCCCGGAGGGAAACGTGTCGCCCGCCCGGCCGCGTACCAGCATCACCGCGTTGCGGACGCGCGTCGCCAGGACCCATGCCTCGTCGAGGGTCGCCGCGTCCTCGGCCGGGATCAGGTCCGCCTCGCGGGCCGCGGCCAGGGCCGCGCGGGTGCGGGTCGTGCGCAGGGACGGCACCGTTCCGCCGTGTTCCAGCTGTATGAGCTGTACGGTCCATTCGACGTCGGAGAGGCCGCCGCGGCCCAGCTTGGCGTGGAGTGTCGGGTCGGCGCCGCGCGGCATCCGCTCCGCCTCCATGCGGGCCTTGAGGCGGCGGATCTCGCGGATCGCGTCCTCGCCGAGTCCTTGCGCCGGGTAGCGCAGTGGGTCGATGAGGTCGATGAAGGCGCGGCCCAACCCCTCGTCCCCGGCGACCGGTTCGGCCCGTAGCAGCGCCTGGGACTCCCAGCCTAGGGACCAGCGGCGGTAGTACGCCTCGTACGACCCCAGCGTGCGGACCAGCGGGCCGCTTCTTCCCTCCGGGCGCAGGTCGGCGTCGATCAGCAACGGCGGGTCGGCGGAGGGGAGTTGGAGGAGCCTGCGCATCTCCGCGACCACCTTCGCGGCCGCCTTCGCCGCCTCCTGCTCGTCGGCGCCCTCGCGCGGCTCGTGCACGAAGAGGACGTCCGCGTCGGAGCCGTAGCCCAGCTCGTGGCCGCCGAAGCGGCCCATGCCGATGACCGCGAAGCGGGTCGGCAGCGTGTCGCCCCAGCCGTCGCGGACGACCGCGCGCAGGGTGCCCGCGATCGTGGCGGCCGTCAGGTCGGAGATCGCGTCGCCCACCCGGTCCACGAGCGCGCCGGGGTCGGCCTCGGCGGGCCGTTCCTCCGTCCCGTACGAGCCGATGATGTCGCCCGCGGCCGTGCGGAACAGCTCACGGCGGCGCACGCCGCGCGCCGCCGTCACCGCCTGTTCCGCGCCGTCCGCGCGGCGCACCGCCGCCAGGGTCTCCTGCTCCAGCTGGGCGCGGCCGCGCGGCACGAGGCCCCGCTCGTCGCCGAGGAGGGCGACCGCCTCGGGGGCGCGCAGGAGCAGGTCGGGGGCGAGGCGTCCGGCGGAGAGGACCCGGGCGAGGTTCTCGGCCGCGGCGCCCTCGTCGCGCAGCAGCCGCAGATACCAGGGGGTCTTGCCGAGCGCGTCGGAGACCTTGCGGAAGTTCAGCAGGCCCGCGTCCGGGTCCGCCGAGTCCGCGAACCAGCCGAGCAGGACGGGCAGCAGCGTGCGCTGGATGGCGGCCTTGCGGGACACGCCCGAGGCGAGCGCCTCCAGGTGGCGCAGGGCGTCGCTCGGGTCCGCGTAGCCGAGCGCGACCAGCCTCTCGCGGGCCGCCTCCGTGCTCAAACGCGCCTCGCCCGGCGCCAGTTGCGCCACCGCGTCGAGCAGCGGGCGGTAGAACAGCTTCTCGTGCAGCCTGCGTACGACGGAGGTGTGCCGCTTCCAGGCGCGGTGCAGCTCGGTGATCGGCTCGGTGCGCATCCCCAGGGAGCGGCCGATGCGGCGCAGGTCCGCGTCGCCCTCGGGCACCAGGTGCGTGCGGCGCAGCTTGTACAGCTGGATGCGGTGCTCCAGGGAGCGCAGGAAGCGGTACGCGTCGTCGAGCTGCGCGGCGTCCACCCGCCCCACGTAGCCGCCCGCGCCGAGCGCGTCCAGGGCCGCGAGTGTCGTCCCGCTGCGGATCGAGCGGTCGCTGCGGCCGTGCACCAGCTGGAGCATCTGTACGGCGAATTCGACGTCCCGCAGCCCGCCGGGGCCGAGCTTCAGCTCCCGCTCGACCTCGCCCGCGGGGATGTTCTCGACGACCCTGCGGCGCATCTTCTGCACGTCGGACACGAAGTTCTCGCGCTCGGCGGCGTGCCAGACCAGCGGCGCGAGCGTGGCGACGTACTCCTCGCCCAGCGCGAGGTCGCCCGCGACCGGGCGGGCCTTGAGCAGCGCCTGGAACTCCCAGGTCTTCGCCCAGCGTTGGTAGTACGCGAGGTGGCTGGAGAGGGTCCGCACCAGCGGGCCGTTCCTGCCCTCGGGGCGGAGGTTGGCGTCGACGGGCCAGATGGTGCCCTCGACGTTCGTCTCGGAGCAGATCCGCATCATGTGCGAGGCGAGCCGGGTCGCGGCCCGCAGCGCCTCGTCCTCGTCGTCCGTGGTGGCACCGGTGCCGTCGGCGGCCTCGGCGGCTCCCGCTGCTTCCGCTGCTGCCGCTGCTTCCGCGACGAAGATGACGTCGACGTCGGAGATGTAGTTCAGCTCGTGGCCACCGCACTTGCCCATCGCGATGACCGCGAGCCTGCACCGCGCGGCGTCGTCGGGGGCCGCCGCGCAGGCCATGGCGAGCGCGGCGCGCAGCGTCGCCGTCGCGAGGTCCGCCAGCTCGGCTGCCGCCTCGGCGACATCGGTGGTGCCGCACACGTCACGGGCGGCGATGGCCAGCAGGCAGCGGCGGTAGGCGACCCGCAGCGAGACGGGGTCGGTGGCGTCGGCCAGGCCGCGCTCGAAGTCCGCGACGCCCGGGTGCAGATCGGCCGACTCGTACGTGGCCAGGGCCCGCCAGTCGCGCGGGTGCCGGGCGAGGTGGTCGGCGAGGGCCTCGGAGGCGCCGAGCACGCCGAGCAGGCGGTCGCGCAGTGGCTTGGCCGTGACCAGGGTGTCGAGCAGCTCGCGCCGGCCGTTCCCGTCCTCCTGCGCCTCCACGAGACGCACCAGGCCGCGCAGCGCCAGGTCGGGGTCGGCGGTGGCGCCCAGCGCGTCCAGGAGCAGCGGGTCGGAGCGGACGGCGCTCAGCTCCGGGGCGTCCAGGAACCGCTCCGCCGCGGACGGGTCGGTGAAACCGTGCCGCAGCAGCCGCGTGAACGTACTGCTCCTGCGCCCTTGCGGCACCGTCATGGTCTCGCGCCTCCGTTCGATCACTCCCGGCCCCGAGCCTACGGCCTGACCGACGCGTTCCGCCCGCGTGACCCCGCCGCACCTGATGTACTGCGGCCCATGGAATACACCCTTGAAGTGATCCCGCTGCCCGTGAGCGACATCGACAGATCCAAGGAGTTCTACCGCGACAAGCTCGGCTTCCACGTCGACATCGACACGGAGGTCATGCCGGGCATGCGCATCGTCCAGCTGACCCCGCCCGGCTCGGGCTGTTCCATCGCCCTCGCCGACACGCTCTGGGAGACGATGGACGGGCCGACGCCGGCCGCGGGCTCCTACCAGGGTCTCCAGCTGTGCGTCGCCGACGCGAAGGCGGCCCACGCCGAGCTGGTCGCCCGCGGCCTGGACGTCACCGAGCCGGTGCAGCACGCGCCGCAGGACGGCGGCACGTTCATGTACTTCAAGGACCCGGACGGCAACGGCTGGGCCATCCAGGAGTATCGGGTGCGGGCGACCACGTCTCTGCGGGACGCGATCGTGCCCTGTTAGGCGCGCGCGGAGGCGTCTGCCGGGTTGCCGAACAGACGCGTCCGCGGCTTTTCTGTGGTTGCTCGCGCAGTTCCCCGCGCCCCTGATGGGGCGCCGCTAGAGCACCGGCAGGTTCTTGCGCAGCTCGAACGCCGTCACCTCTGAGCGGTACTCCTCCCACTCCTGCTTCTTGTTCCGCAGGAAGAAGTCATAGACGTGCTCGCCGAGCGTCTCGGCGACCAGCTCCGACTTCTCCATGAGCGCGATCGCCTCGCCGAGGTTCTGCGGGAGCGGCTCGATCCCCATCGCGCGGCGCTCCGCGTCGGAGAGCGCCCACACGTCGTCGTCGGCGCCCGGCGGAAGCTCGTAACCCTCCTCGATGCCCTTGAGACCGGCGGCGAGCAGCACCGCGTACGTCAGGTAGGGGTTGGCGCCCGAGTCGATCGAGCGGACCTCGACGCGCGCCGAGCCGGTCTTGCCCGGCTTGTACATGGGCACGCGGATCAGCGCCGAGCGGTTGTTGTGGCCCCAGCAGATGTACGAGGGTGCCTCGCCGCCCGCGCCGGCCGTGCGCTCGGAGCCGCCCCAGATGCGCTTGTAGGAGTTCACCCACTGGTTGGTGACGGCCGAGATCTCCGCGGCGTGCGTGAGCAGGCCCGCGATGAAGGAGCGGCCGACCTTGGAGAGCTGGTACTCGGCGCCCGACTCGTAGAACGCGTTGCGGTCGCCCTCGAAGAGGGAGAGGTGCGTGTGCATGCCCGAGCCGGGGTGTTCGGAGAACGGTTTCGGCATGAACGTCGCCTGGACGCCCTGCTCCAGGGCGACCTGCTTCATGACCAGGCGGAACGTCATGATGTTGTCCGCCGTGGAGAGCGCGTCCGCGTAGCGGAGGTCGATCTCCTGCTGGCCGGGGGCGCCCTCGTGGTGGCTGAACTCGACCGAGATGCCCATGGATTCGAGCATGGTGATCGCCTGGCGGCGGAAGTCCATGCCCACGTTCTGCGGGGTGTGGTCGAAGTAGCCGGAGTTGTCGGCGGGCGTGGGCCGCGAGCCGTCCAGCGGCTTGTCCTTCAGGAGGAAGAACTCGATCTCGGGGTGGGTGTAGAAGGTGAAGCCGAGGTCGGAGGTCTTCGCCAGGGCCCTCTTCAGTACGTAGCGGGGGTCCGCGAAGGACGGGGAGCCGTCCGGCATCAGGATGTCGCAGAACATGCGGGCCGTGCCCGGGGCCTCCGCGCGCCAGGGCAGTACCTGGAAGGTGGAGGGGTCCGGCTTGGCGATCATGTCCGACTCGTACACCCGGGCGAATCCTTCGATCGCCGAGCCGTCGAAGCCGATGCCCTCGTCGAAGGCCTGTTCCAGCTCGGCCGGGGCCACGGCCACCGACTTCAGGAAGCCGAGGACATCCGTGAACCACAGGCGTACGAACCGGATGTCGCGCTCCTCCAACGTACGGAGCACGAATTCCTGCTGCTTGTCCATCTTCCGCTTCCACCCATCCTTGCTGGTCAGGCCGCCTGCTCCCGCGCCACGGGACAGCTTGGGGCGCCTCGGGCTCACGAGCATCCCATCACCCGGTTTCGAACGCGTTGCGGACCCCGTGCCGCCGGGTTCCGAGCCGTGCCGGGTTCCGAGCCGTGCCGCGCGCCGCTCTGTGCCCATAGTGCCTGCTGATCGGCTCCTCCGTAACAGCGGGCCGCCCCCGGGACCGCCCTTGTCCTGTCCCGCCTCCTCGCGTCCGCAGGCCGTTACGGGGACTGGAAGACACCCTGTGGTCCGGGCTGTCCTCGCCTTACGATCAGCGGACTCGTTCGTCGTCCCGTACGTCCCTTTCTTAGTCTTAGAAGGACACATCATGGGTTCCGCCAAGAACAAGAGCAACGCGTCCCGCAAGGCCCGGATAGAGGAGATGCGCCAGGCCGACCGCGCCCGGGAACGCCGGGGCCGCGCCCTGGCCATCACGGTCGGCGCGATCGTCGTCGCGGCGCTCGGCGTGGGCGGCTTCCTCCTCTTCTCCAATGCCTCGGACGACTCCTCCGACACGAAGGCGGGCTCGGGAGCCTGGCCCAAGTACAAGGTGGCCGAGGACGGCGAGAAGGTCTGGGGAAAGCTCGGGCGTACGCACGTCGCCGAGAAGGTCGACTACCCGATGACTCCCCCGGTGGGCGGCGACCACGACCAGGCCTGGATGAACTGCAACGGCGACGTCTACGAGAAGGAGCTCCCGGAGGTGAACGCCGTGCACTCCCTGGAGCACGGCGCCGTCTGGGTCACGTACAACGACAAGGCGGACCCCGCCGACCTGAAGAAGCTCGCGGCGAAGGTCAAGGCGACGCCGTACTCGCTGATGAGCCCCGTCAAGGAACAGAAGGACCCCGTCATGCTGACGGCGTGGGCGCACCAGCGGACGGTGACCGGCGCGGACGACCCGAAGGTCAAGGAGTTCTTCGCCAAGTACGTGCAGGGCAAGCAGACCCCTGAGCGCGGCGCCGCGTGCACCGGCGGGCTGGCTCAGTGAGGGTTCCGACCGGCCGGTGCCGCACGAACTGGGCCGTCGGCGCCGTCGCGGCGGCCGCCGTCGTCGCGGGCGGCATCACGGCGGCGGTCGCCGCGACGCACACCGGCTCGGGGGGCGCCGACACTCCGGCGAACTCGTCGGCCGACGCGGGGTTCGCCCGCGACATGGCCGTCCACCACCAGCAGGCCGTCGAGATATCGTACATCGTGCGGGACCGGACCGACGACGAGGACGTGCGGCGGCTCGCGTACGACATCGCCCAGACGCAGGCCAATCAGCGGGGCATGCTGCTGGGCTGGCTGGACCTGTGGGAGCTGCCGAAGGTGCCCGACGGGGCGCCGATGGAGTGGATGGGCATGGACGACGTGCCGCCGGGCAAGGACGGCGCGCTGATGCCGGGAATGGCGACGAACACGGAGCTGGCGCGGCTGGGGAAGCTGAAGGGGCGGGAGGCGGAGGTGCTGTATCTGCGGTTGATGACGCGGCACCACCGGGGTGGGGTACATATGGCGGAGGGCTGTGTGGAGCGGTGCGAGGTGCCTGTGGAGCGGAGGCTGGCCCGGGGCATGGCCGAGTCGCAGTCCTCGGAGATCTCGCTGATGGAGGGACTGCTGAAGGCCCGCGGTGCGGGGAAGCCGTGACGTCGGCCTCGCCTGGGCTGGCCCTGACCTGGGCTGGGCTGGGCTGGCCTGGGTCGGCCTGGACCGGACCGGCCTGGGCCGGTGCGGGGCACGGCAGGGCGGGGCGCGGCAGGGCGGGGCTGGGCCCATCCCTCCGGACACCAGACTTCTCGCTCCCGCCGACGGCGTGCCCGCCGTCCTCCCGGGCCGCCTCCACGAAGCTCCGCCTGATGAACCGGTACGGCGTACTGACGGCCCGGACCCGACCAGAAGGGCCTAGGCCAGGCGGGCGAGGTCCGCACGGAGGAGGCGGCCGCGGAGGGGTGCTCCGGCGACGTGCCGTTCGACCTCGGCGACCGCGTACGCGCCGAGCCGCCGCACCTCGTCGCCCTGCGCCCCCGCGATGTGCGGGGTGACGAGGACGTTCGGGAGGTGCAGCAGCGCGTGGTCCGCGGGCAGCGGCTCGGGGTCCGTGACGTCCAGGAACGCGTCGAGGCGGCCCGTGCCGCACTCCCGCGCCAGCGCCTCCGTGTCGACCAGTGAGCCCCGGGCCGTGTTGATGACGGAGCCGCCGTCCGGGATCAGTCTCAGCATGGCCTCGCTCAGGAGGCCACGGGTTTCAGGGAGTTGGGGCGCGTGCACCGTGACGATGCTGCTGCGGGCGCACAGTTCGGGGAGCCCGACCAGTTCCGCGCCGAGCGACTCGGCTTCGGCGGGCGTCACGTAGGGGTCCGTGAGCAGCACGCGGTACCCCGCGTCGGAGGCCCGCAGAGCGGTGATCACGCGGCGCCCGATGCGGGACGCCCCGATGACCCCGATGGCGCGCGCGTCGCCCCCGGTGCGCTCGGTGAACGACGGCCACCCGGCCGCGTACCCCGCGGCGGTCCGCAACGCCCCCTTCGCCGCGAACGTGATCGCCGCCAGGGTGAACGCCACGACAGGGCCCGCGTTGGCGTCCGCCGCCGAGGAGACGGCGATGCCCCGCTCCCACACCGCCTCCGTCACCATCGTCTTGACCGAGCCCGCCGCGTGGACGACCGCCCGCAGGCGGGGCGCGTGGGCAAGGACCTCGGGTGTCAGCGGTGGGCACCCCCAGCCCGTGATCAGCACTTCCGTCGAGGCCAGGACCGCACGTGACGCCACGGTGGTGAGCGGTGCGGACAGGACCGAGGGCGCCAACTCCACGCACGCCGCGAGCCGTTCGCGCAGATCCGGCGTGAAGACGCGGTCCGCGACCTCGGCGCCCATCGCCAGGGCCGCCATCGGCAGGGCCGCCATGGGTGGACCACCGGCCCGCCCCGCCCGCTGTGTCCGGTCTGTCTGATCTGCCACGCGTGACCGTCCCTCGTAGTAACCGGTTACTCACCAGCGTCTGGAGGCTAGGACCATCTGGGGACAGTGGTCAAGAGATCGCCTGACAGAGGGGGTTGACCGAGGACAGTAACCGCTTTAGATTCCGGGCACCTTATTCCGACGACGGAGGGGTTGCCGTGCCGACGGTGACGAAGGACCGGGCGGAAACCGAGGCGGTGAAGCCGCCCGGCAGGCGCGACAGCGGGTCAAGCGGCGGGAGAACGGGGCGCGACACGCTGTGGAAACGGTTTCAGCGCACCCGCTTCCTGGTCCTGCTCATGGCGCCGGGGCTGGCGTACTTCCTGGTCTTCCACTACGGCGCCTTCATCGCCAACGCGGTGGCCTTCAAGGAGTACGTCCCCTTCGACGGCCTGTGGGCAAGCCCCTGGGTCGGCGTCGCGAATTTCGAGCGGATGTTCGGCGACCCGGACTTCTGGCACGCGACGTGGAACACCTTGTTCATCGCGGTGCTCCAGCTCGTCTTCTTCTTCCCGGCGCCGCTCGCCATCGCCCTGCTCCTGCACAGCCTGACCTCGGACCTGCTGCGCCGCTTCACACAGTCCGTGATCTATCTGCCGCACTTCCTGTCGTGGGTCGTCGTCGTCGCGCTCTTCCAGCAGGTGCTGGGTGACACCGGCCTGCTGAACACGACGCTCAGCGACTCCGGACTGCACACCGTCGACATCATCGGCAACCCGGACGCGTACAAGCCGCTCGTCGTCATCGAGGTGGTCTGGAAGGACGCCGGCTGGGGGACCATCATCTTCCTCGCCGCGCTGATGCAGGTCGACGAGCAGCTGTACGAGGCGTCGGCCATCGACGGGGCCGGGCCCTGGCGGCGCTTCTGGCACGTCACGCTGCCCAGCATCCGGCCCATCATCATCCTGCTGCTGATCATGCGGCTCGGCGACATCCTCTCCGTCGGCTTCGAACAGATGCTGCTGCAGCGGCAATCGGTCGGCCCGGAGGTCGGCGAGGTCCTCGACACCTTCGTCTTCTGGCAGGGCATCGTCGGCGGTGACACCGGATACGCGGCGGCCGCCGGTCTCTTCAAGGGCGTCGTCGGCGCGGCGCTCGTCTACACCGCCAACCGGGTCGCCCACCGGCTCGGCGAGCAGGGGGTCTACAAGTGAGTGCCGGACACGTCACCAGGCCCGCCTGGATGGAGAAGCCCCGGTTCGCGACCAAGGCCGCCAAAGGGGTGGCGGTCGTCGTGGTTCTCGCGCTCGTCCTGATCCCCTTCCTCGTCATCGTCTCGACCTCGCTCGCCTCCAACCGCGAGGTCGTGGACAACGGCGGCTGGGTGCTGTGGCCGGGCGATCCGACGCTGCGCGCCTACCGGACCATCCTCAGCGGCGGCATCGTCACCAAGGCGCTCGGCGTGAGCGTCGGTCTCACGGTCCTCGGCACCCTCTTCTCACTCGCGTGCACCACCTTCCTCGCGTACGCCCTGGCCCGCCCCGGCGTCTTCGGCGGCAAGCCCGTCCTCCTGCTGATCCTCTTCACGTTCCTCTTCCCGCCCGGCATGATCCCCGCGTTCCTACTGGTCAAGGGCATGGGGATGATGGATACGTATGCCGCGCTCATCGCCCCCGTCCTCATCAACGTCTTCAATCTGATCGTGCTGCGCGGCTTCTTCCAGGGCATACCCGAGGAGCTGTACGAGGCGGCCCGGCTCGACGGCGCGGGCGACTGGCACATCCTGTGGCGGATCGTGCTCCCGCTGTCGAAGGCGGCTCTCGCCGTGGTCTCCCTCTTCTACGCCGTGAGCTACTGGAACGCCTGGTTCCATGCCTCGATCTACATGGAGTCGGACCATTGGCCGCTCTCCCAGGTCCTGCGTACGTACGTCATCGGCGGCTCCCAGATCGCCGACACGGGCCTGAGCGAGGCCGGCATGGTCTCCGCCCCGCAGACGACGCAGATGGCCGTCCTGGTGATCGCCACCGTGCCGATCCTGGTCGTCTATCCCTTCCTGCAGAAGTACTTCACCAAGGGCGTGCTCACCGGCGCCATCAAGAGCTGACCTCACTGACCTCACTGAGCTTGCCGAGCCAACCGAGCTTTCCCCAACCGTCGTACAGAAGGGCTCATTCACGTGTCCGGTTCCTCGATGTCGCGGCGTACGCTGCTCCGCTCCATAACCGTCGGCGGCGCCGCGCTGGCCGCCCCGTCCGTCCTCACCGCCTGCTCGACCGGCTCCGGCGGCGGTGGCAACGTATCCAACGCGGGCAAGAAGGCGGCGCCCTGGCCGACGTACACCCCCGCCAAGGGTCCCGCCCCCGACCTGGCACCGACCACCGGGGGCGTGCAGCCCGGCTACACGAAGTACCCCGAGAAGCTCACCCGGGCGACGGCCGAGAAGCCGGGCGACGGCAAGCAGAAGATCAGGGTCATGACCATCACCTACGGCACGCCGCCGAAGCCGGTCGGCCGGAACAAGTACTGGCAGGCGGTGAACGAGGCGCTGGGCGTGGAGATCGAGTTCAGCGTCGTGCCCGACGCGGACTTCCGCGCCAAGATGTCCACGCTGATGTCGGGCGACGACCTGCCCGACATGATCAACTTCGGTGGCGGGTACGTCCTGCCGCGCGAGTCGCAGTTCGTGAAGTCCCGGTGCGCCGACCTGAGCGAGCACCTGTCGGGCGACGCCGTCAAGGACTACCCCAACCTCGCCAACATCCCCACGTACGCCTGGGAAGGCATGGGCCGCATCGCCGGACGCATCTACGGGCTGCCCGTCGAGCGCGCCAAGGTGCAGGGCGCGATGTTCATCAACCGCGACGCCTTCGACAAGGCCGGCTACCGGCCCGGCATGTCCGCCCCCGACTTCCGGGCGATGGCCGAGGAGGCCTCACAGGGCAGGAGGTCCGCTCTCGGCGCCTCCACGGTGGGCTACTTCGGCTACCTCTACCACGCGATGTGGCACGGCGCCCCCAACCAGTGGCAGATCAAGGACGGCAAGGTCACCGACATGTACGGGACCGACGCGTTCAAGGCCGCGCTGGAGTACATGGCCGAGCTGCGCCAGGACGGCTCGTACAACCCCGACGCCACCTCGCTCTCCCAGGTGGACCTGAAGACGCAGTTCTACAACGGAACCGTCCGCTCGATGACGGACGGCTGGGGCGCCGCCATCTCCAACGCCCAGGGCATCAAGGGCGAGTTCACCCTGGACGTCGCCGAGCCCTACGCGGTCGACGGCGTCACGCCCGTCTACCAGCAGAACCGCGGCTGCTTCGGCTACACCGTCATCAAGAAGGCCTCCAAGGACCGCGTCAAGCTGATGCTGCGCGTACTGAACTGGCTCGCCTCGCCGTTCGGATCGAAGGAGTACGAGCTGATGCACTACGGCGTCGAGGACACCCACTTCGCGTACGACAACGCGGGCGACCCGGTCGCCACGGAGCTGGGCCTCGTCGACTCGCGGACCAACCTGCCCTTCCCCTACCTCATGGACGCGCCGCAGCCGCTGTACTACGCCGGCTTCCCCGACCTCACCGAGCGGCTGCACGCCTGGCAGAAGAAGGTCGTGCCGATGCTGGTGCCCGACGACCACTGGGGCCTGATGTCGACCACGTACAACCGGCAGAGCGCCACGATGGACCAGATCATCACGGACGGCGTCATGGCGGTCGTCGCAGGCCGCAAGAGGCTCTCCGACTGGGACGGCATCTACAAGAAGTGGCGGTCCCAGGGCGGGGAGCGGTCGGCCGAGGAGTTCCTGGAGGAGTACGAGGCGGGGCGCTGAGGCGGGGGTTGGGGTTGGGGGTCGGGGTCGGGGGTTGCGGGATGGGCACGGGATGATGGGTCCGGGGCGGTGGTGGTCGTGGGGAGGGCAACTCCGCTCGGGGTCGGCGCTGTTGGCGTCCGGTCGGATACCAGGTGGGCGCCAGTGGCGTTCTGTTGGGTGCTATGCGAGGGAGAGACAGTGGGTGAGCGGGTCACCATCCGCGATGTGGCCGCGCGCGCGGGGGTGTCGGTAGCGACCGTCTCGCGGGTCCTGGCGGGCAACTACCCGACGTCCACGGCGTCACGCGCCAAGGTGCTGCGCGCGGTCAAGGACCTGGACTACGTCGCCAACGCGCACGCGCGCGCGTTGGCGGGCGCCGGACGCAAGACGATCGCGGTGCTCATGTACGACGTGGTGGGCGCGTTCTACGCGCAGGTCGCGCAGGGCGTGGAGATGGAGGCCGCCCAGCACGGCCGCCTCACGCTCGTCTCGTCCACGGGCAGCGACCCCGCCCGCGAGCTGGCCCTGGTCCAGATGATGCGCGAGCAGGCAGCCGAGGCCGTGGTGCTGGTGGGCGGCGTCACGCAGGACGACGAGTACCGGCAGCGGATGGCCCACTACGCGGAGGCCCTCGCGGCGGCGGGCTCCCGGCTCGTCCTGTGCGGCCGGCCGGCGCCGGCGCCCGACGTGCCCGCGCTGGTCGTCGAGTACGACAACGAAGCGGGCGCCCACGCCGTCACCAGCCACCTCCTGGGCGCCGGACACCAGCGGATCGCGCTGCTCGGCTACCAGCCGGGGAACACGACCGGCGAGGACCGCCTGGCCGGTTACCTCCGTGCGCTCGCCGACCACGGGGTGCCGCGCGGCGACGCCATCCTCCACGGGGTCGGCTTCGGGCAGAACCACGGCTACCGGGCGATGCGGGACCTGCTCGAAGCGGCGGACGGCCGGCCGGAGTTCACGGCGGTCTTCGCGGGGGACGACCGGGCGGCGGCGGCGGCGATCATCGCGTTGCGGGAGTACGGGTTGCGGGTCCCGGAGGACATGTCGGTCGTCGGCTACAACGACGACCCCGTGGCCGCGGACATCACTCCCGGTCTGACGACCGTGCGCATCCCCGCCGAGGAAATGGGCCGCACGGCGGTCCGCCGCGCCTTGGCCGGCGGGCCGCGCACGGGCCAGGAACGTCACCTTTTGGGCACGCACATTGTGATCCGCGACAGCGTACGGGTTGTGCGGGGCGGCCCTCTTGGGTGAGGGGGCTTCTCCCTGCGGGGCGGGGCTGAGCCTGCGCCGGTCGGCGGGGCCGGGCGGGGTTTACGCCGGTCGGCGGGGCGGGGCCGAGCGAGGCCGGTCGTTGGGCTGGGGGCTGAGCTACGCCGGTCGGCTGGGCCGGGGCTGGGCGGTACCGCCGGGCTGGCCGGTGGGCGGGCTGGGCGGTTTCTGCGACTGACGACCGGCCGGTCCGTCCAAGCCCGCCGCTTCGCGGCGGATCTGTGCCACCCACCCGCCCGTTTACCCGGCACCGAGCAGGCACCGTAGGACGGCAGACGGCTGCCCCTACGGTCCCTGCCCGATGCGGGGTGAACGGGCGGGTGGGTGGGAGACATCCGCCGCGAAGCGGCGGGAACGAGTAACCCCATCGCCCGACAACCGGCAGACCAACCCGCAGCCCCTACGGTCCCCGCCCCATGCGGGGCAAACGGGCGAGTGGGTGGGAGACGATCGCCGCGAAGCGGCGGGGTTCCGCCCCGGCAAAGCCAGGCCGCTCACCCGCCCCCGAGCCCCGCGAGAACCGCCCCCGCCACATCCCCCGGCCGATCCCACATCGGCAGATGGCCCGAAGGCCGCGCCACGCGAAACCCCCCGCCGAGGCCGAAGGCCAGCCCCCGCTGACGACCGAGCCACTTCCCCGAACCCCCCGCGTAAGCGGCAAGCACGGTCACAGGCACCCCACCAGGCAGAGGAAGGGCCCGCCGCAGCCCCGCCAGCTCCACCGCGAGGTCGCCATACGTCGCGTACTCCATGAGCGCCGCCCGCCACACCCTCCCGGCCCCGTACACCCCGGCCCACGGAGTCGGCGCCACCCGCCCCCGCAGCGCGGGCCCCACCGCCCGCGGCACCCCCACCGCGCACAGAAACGCCCCGCACGCGCGCGTGCCCGCCACCCGCGCCCCGCGAGACACCCGCACCCGGGGCCGCTCCTCGACGCTGGAGTCGACGAGGACGAGCCCCGCCGTACGTTCCGGATACAGCCGCGCGAACGCCTCCACATGGAACCCGGCAAGCGAGTGCCCGACCACCGTGACCTTCTCCCCGCCGAAACCGACCCCGTCCAGCACCCGCAGAATCCGTTCCGCCTCACCGCGCAACGTGGGCGCCACGCGCGCGTGCCCGCTGAGTCCAAGCCCGGGGCGGTCGAAGCGGACGACGGTCCGGTGCGGCGCGAGCAGCGGCACCACCGGGTCCCAGTCGAACCAGCCGAGCCCGAGCCCGGCGCTGAGCACGCAGACCGGCCCGTTCCCGGTCACCTCGACGTGGTGCGGCACTCCTCGGATGCGTACGAAGGTCATCCGCGCCGCACAGCCGACGACGCGGCGGCGGCGGCCACCAGGGACCACGCGAGGACCACGATCCAGACCGCGATGAACAGCACCTGGAGCCGTTGCCCGACCCCGAGCCCCCACGTCCCCCGCCCCGCCTCCAACGCGGCGACGGACGCCAGCGTCCACCCGGAGGCGGCCACTTCGAGGACGACGAGGACCGGGCCGGTACGCGCGAGGGCGGGCCACGCGCCGACACCGCGCCGCGCCGCGAGGGTGAGCAGCACCATGCCGAGCAACGCCCCGCCGACCGCAAGGCTGCTGCTGACGGCGTGCGCGGAGTGCGTCCAGGGCACGGCGCCCGCCGCCTCCCGCGCGGCGCACCCGGCGTCGGCGGTCGGCGCGCAGCTCAGCGGCAGCCGCGAGTCGGCCGCTGTGGCCGCCCCGAACAGGGCGATCCCGGCCCAGCCCGCCACGGCCGGGCCTCGACACGGCAGCCACACCAGCGCGCCCACCGCGCCCGCGAGGACGAGGAGCCCCGCCAGCAGGTCGGCGGTACGGAAGAACATCCCGTACGGCTGGTCATGGGCGGCGAGTTCACTGACGTACGCCTGGAGGGGTGAGAGGCCGGTCGGCAGGAACGCCTCGATGGTCCAGGTGGTGTACAGGAGCGTGCCGAGCAGCAGCAGGGCAGGGACGACGGCGTGGGCGACGACGGGCCGCCGGCGACCGCTGCCGTGCGGGTGCGTCGGCCGTGGAGGCATGGAGGCGTCCGCCATCGTGGAGGGTGAGCTCGGGGGACACACGCTAGGCAGCCGATCGTGACGGCCGCTGATCGGGGTGGAAGCCGCACGGCTCGCCGAACGCCTCGTCCGTAGTCGTCATACGTTCATGATCACTGCAGCGGTGGCAGCCCGCATGTCGTCGGATACCCGGCGGGGGTAGGGTCTGCCTCATGGTGAGGACGAGCGGCCGCGGGGGCTATGGGCAGTTGCTACTGCTCGCCGCGCTGCTCTTCGGGATCGTCACCATGCATACGTTGGGGCATCCCTCGGACGGCCACGGAGCCGGAGCTTCCGCATCTGCCGAACCGGCGGCCATGGGGCACGGCGCCCATTCCGGGCAAGGCGTCCACGCCGGGCCCGCGTCGGAGTCCACGTCGGAGCCGCACGGCATGACTGGCATGGGGATGGATCCGCTGTCCGTGTGTCTGGCGGTTCTGGGAGCCTTCACGCTCGTACTACTGGTGCGGGCGGGGCTGCTGAGGCTGGGCGGAACGCTCGCCCGCGCCCCCGCGACCGGGCATCTTCCCAACGCCCCGCGGCCCGAGGCGCCGCCGCCCCGCGTTCTGCTCGCCCGTCTGTCGGTGCTGCGCATTTAGACCGCGCCCCGGCTGCTTCGCGCTGCCCGGAGGACTCGTGCTGTTCCGGTGGGAACCCATGGGCGTCGAGCGGTGTACCAGAAGCAGCGGACGCGCCCGATTCGCACGCACCACCACGACGAGGTGTCACCCAACCATGCGCCACCAGACCCCGCGCACCACTCCTACTACCCCACTCACCCTTCCGACTTCACCCACCCTTTCGACCCCACTCGCCCATTCGACCCCGCACTCCCCTTCGCGCCGCGCCCTGCTCGGCGCCGCCGCTGCTGTCGCCGGGACAGGAATACTGACGGCCTGTTCCGGTTCGGGTTCGGATTCGGATTCGGGCTCAGGCGGGCACGGCGGCAGCCATGGCCGGGCCGGCGGCGCGTCCGGCACCGAGGGATACGTGGACCCGGCGGGCCCGGAGGTCACCGCCGCCGAGAAGAAGAGGGACCACGGCGGCCGGGTTCGTGAAGTGAAGCTGATGGCCATGGAGACCAAGCTCGACCTGGGCGGCCCCACGGTCAGGACGTGGGCGTACGGGGAGGGGCTGCCCGGCAAGGAGGTCCGCGTCACCGCGGGCGACACCCTCGCCCTGACCCTCGCCAACCACCTCCCCCAGGCCACGTCCCTCCACTGGCACGGCATCGCCTTGCGCAACGACATGGACGGCGTCCCCGGCCTCACCCAGCAGGACATCAAGCCGGGGGCGGACTTCACCTACCGGTTCGCGGTGCCGGACCCGGGGACGTACTGGTTCCATCCGCACTCCGGCACCCAACAGGACCGCGGGTTGTACGCGCCCTTGATCGTCGAGGACCCGAAGGAGCCGTTGAAGTACGACAAGGAGTGGGTGATCGTCCTCGACGACTGGGTCGACGGGGTGGACGGCTCGACCCCGGACGGCGTGCTCGCGGAACTGAGCAAGGGCATGGCCGACCACGACATGGGCGGGAACGCAGACCCGGACGAGGACGAGGGCGGCTCCTCAGGCGGCGAGAACCACGGCGGCCACGACATGTCGAACATGTCTCACGCGGCGGCACGGACCGCACCCTCCCCGAAGCTGAAGTCAAGGCCGAAGCCGGAGCCGGAGCCGGAGCGGACCGGCCCCGGCCCCGGCCCCGGCCCCGGCCCCTCCCGGATGATGATGGGCGCCAAGAGCGACCTGCTGGGGGGCGACGCGGGCGACGTCGCGTACCCGCACTACCTGATCAACGGCCGTACGGCGACGTCGCCCTCCCAGTTCCGGGCCCGCCCCGGAGACCGCATCCGGCTGCGCATCATCAACGCCGGCGGGGACACGGCCTTCCGCGTCGCGCTCGGCGGCCACGAGATGACGGTGACGCACACGGACGGCTTCCCCGTGGAGCACGCGACGACGGACGCGCTGCTGCTCGGCATGGGCGAGCGGTACGACGTCCTGGTCACCGCCAAGGACGGCGCCTTTCCGCTGACCGCGGTGGCCGAGGGCAAGAAGGCGGCGGCGCTCGCGGTGCTGCGTACGGGCGGCGGGGCCGCGCCGTCCGCGTCGGCCCGCCCCATGGAGCTGAAGGGCCGCCTCCTGACGGCGGACAAGCTGAGGTCGCACGAGTCCGTCGCCCTGCCCTCCCGCAAGCCGGACCGCACGATCAGGCTCCAGCTGACGGGCGGCATGGCCAAGTACGACTGGGCCTTCGACAAGAAGCCCTACTCCCCCGGCCGGCGCCATCCGCTGCGCGCGGGCGAGCGGGTCCGCCTGGTCTTCGCCAACTCCACCTCGATGTGGCACCCCGTGCACCTCCACGGCCACACCTTCGCCCTGGCGAACGTGGTGAACGGCCCCCGCAAGGACACCGCGATCATCCTGCCGAACGGCACCCTGACGGTGGACTTCGAGGCGGACAACCCGGGCCTGTGGATGGTCCACTGCCACAACGTCTACCACTCGGAGGCCGGAATGATGACGGTGCTCGGCTACCGCGCCTGACGGCAGCGGCCGCCAGGACGGAGTCGCCAAGCCGCCCCTCCCGGACCGCCGCCGTCCGGGAGGGGCGTCACCCCGGGCCGCCGGGCATCGCGTCGCTCTGACGATTACACTGGGCGCGTGCCTCAACTACGTCTCGCCCTGAACCAGATCGACTCGACCGTCGGCGATCTCGCCGGGAACGCCGAGGCGATCGTCCACTGGACCCGGCACTCCGCCGAACAGGGGGCGCATCTCGTCGCGTTCCCCGAGATGGTGCTGACCGGGTACCCCGTCGAGGACCTCGCCCTGCGGTCGTCCTTCGTCCAGGCCTCGCGGGACGCGCTGCACGCGCTCGCCGCCCGGCTGGGCGACGAGGGCTTCGGCGAGCTGCCGGTCGTCGTCGGCTATCTCGACCGCACCGAGGAGGCCAAGCCCCGGTTCGGCCAGCCCGCGGGAGCGCCGCGCAACGCGGGCGCCGTGCTGCACCGGGGCGAGGTCGCGCTGACCTTCTCCAAGCACCACCTGCCCAACTACGGAGTCTTCGACGAGTTCCGTTACTTCGTGCCGGGCGAGACGTTGCCGGTCGTGCGCGTGCACGGCGTCGACGTCGCGCTGGCCATCTGCGAGGACCTCTGGCAGGACGGCGGCCGCGTCCCGGCCACCCGCAGCGCGGGGGCGGGGCTGCTGCTCTCCATCAACGCGTCGCCGTACGAGCAGAAGAAGGACGACCAGCGGCTCGAACTGGTCCGCAAGCGCGCCCAGGAGGCCGGCTGCACCACCGCGTACCTCGCGATGATCGGCGGGCAGGACGAGCTGGTCTTCGACGGTGACTCGATCGTCGTCGACCAGGACGGTGAAGTCATCGCGCGGGCGCCGCAGTTCGCGGAGGGCTGCGTGGTCCTGGACCTCGAACTGCCCGCCGCCGCTCCCGTGCCGCCGTCGGGCGTCGTGGACGACGGGCTGCGCATCGAGCACGTCACGCTCTCCGAGGAGCCCCTTCCCGCGTACGAGGCGGAGCTCACGGGCGGGTACGCCGAGCGGCTCGACGACGACGAGGAGGTGTACTCGGCGCTGGTCGTGGGGCTGCGGGCGTACGCCGCGAAGAACGGTTTCAGCAGCGTCCTGATCGGGCTCTCCGGCGGCATCGACTCGGCGCTGGTGGCGGCCATCGCCTGCGACGCGCTGGGCGCGGGGAACGTGTACGGGGTCGCCATGCCGTCCCGTTACTCGTCCGAGCACTCCATCGGCGACGCGGAGGAACTGGCGCGGCGCACCGGGCTCAACTTCCGCACCGTGTCGATCGCCCCGATGTTCGACGCGTACATGGGCTCGCTCGGTCTCACCGGGCTCGCCGAGGAGAACCTCCAGTCGCGGCTGCGCGGCACGATGCTGATGGCGATCTCCAACCAGGAGGGGCACATCGTGCTGGCGCCGGGCAACAAGTCCGAGCTGGCGGTGGGGTATTCCACGCTGTACGGCGACTCCGTGGGCGCGTACGGCCCCATCAAGGACGTCTACAAGACGTCGATCTTCCGGCTCGCGCGGTGGCGCAACCGTGCGGCGCAGGAGCGGGGGCAGACGCCGCCGATCCCGGAGAACTCCATCAGCAAGCCGCCGAGCGCGGAGCTCCGGCCCGACCAGGTCGACACGGACTCGCTCCCCGACTATCCGGTCCTCGACGGGATCCTGGAGCTCTACGTCGACCGGGACCAGGGGGCCGAGGCGATCGTGGCCGCGGGCTTCGACCGGGCCCTGGTGACGAAGACGCTGCGGATGGTGGACACGGCGGAGTACAAGCGGCGGCAGTACCCGCCGGGCACGAAGATCTCCGCCAAGGGCTTCGGCAAGGACCGCCGCCTGCCCATCACCAACCGCTGGCGGGAGTCGGCCGCCGGCGAGCCCGCCGCGGGCTGACGTGAGCGGCCTTGTCGCGCCCGCACCCACCACTGGGTGCGGGCGTTCCCGCTTCCCGGGCCGTTCTCCGGCGCTGGAGGCGCCCGCCCGGTCAGTGGTGGGAGGGCTCCCGGTGGCCCGCGGTGCCCGAGGCGACCAGGCGTTCGGCGCCCGGCGCCGGCGTGCCGCGGCGGTCGACCACGTAGGCCGCCCCGGCCACGGCGAGGCCGAGCACCGCGAGGACCGCGCCCG
The DNA here is from genome assembly GCF_053589195.1 of Streptomyces sp. NPDC003379. Lineage (NCBI taxonomy): Bacteria > Bacillati > Actinomycetota > Actinomycetes > Kitasatosporales > Streptomycetaceae > Streptomyces > Streptomyces sp. NPDC003379. The sequence continues at coordinate 86,832 of NZ_JBSFRK010000010.1, forward strand.
TCAGCGCCGGAGACGTCACCCCGAAGCCCGCCGCCAGGGCGAGCCCACCGATCCAGGCACCGCCCGCGTTGGCGAGGTTGAACGCCGCCTGGTTGGCGGAGGAGGCCAGGGACGGGGCCGCCGACGCCTTCTCCATGACCATCAGCTGCAGCGGCGACCCCGTGGTGAACGCCGCCATGCCGAGCAGCGTGACCGCGAGCGCCGCGCTCCAGCCGGTGCTCATGAGGAGCGGGAAGAGCGCGAGGACGGCGGCCAGCGCGGTGAGGCCGCCGAAGAGCGTGCCCCGCAGGGAGTGGTCGGCGAGGCGACCGCCGAGGAGGTTGCCCGCCGTGGCGCCCACACCGAACAGCGCCAGGAGCAACGTCACGCTGGATTCGGCGTAGCCGGCCGCGTCCGTCAGCATCGGCGTGATGTAGCTGTACGCCGAGAAGAGCGCTCCGAAGCCCGCGACGGTCGTACCGAGCGCGAGCCAGACCGGCACGCTGCCGAGCGCCCGCAGCTCGCCGCGCAGACCGACCCCGTCACCGTGCCCGTGGTCGGCGGGGACGAGAAGGGCGAGCGCGGCGATGGCGAAGAGGCCGATCGCGCTGACCGCGAGGAACGTGGCGCGCCAGCCGAGCTGCTGCCCCATCGCCGTGGCCACCGGCACACCCACGATGTTGGCGACGGTCAGGCCGAGGAACATCAGGGAGACCGAGCGGGCCTTGCGCTCGGGGGCGACGAGCCCGGTGGCGACGACCGCGCCGACGCCGAAGAAGGCGCCGTGCGGCAGACCGCTGAGGAAGCGGGCGGCCAGCAGCGAGGCGTTGTCGGGGGCCACCGCCGACAGCGCGTTGCCGACGACGAACAGCACCATCAGGCCGATCAGGACGCGGCGGCGCGGCAGCTTCGCGGTGACGGCGGCGAGCAGCGGGGCGCCGATGACGACGCCGAGCGCGTACGCGGAGACGAGATGTCCGGCGGTGGGGATGGATATGTGCAGGTCGTCGGCGACGTTGGGCAGCAGGCCCATCATCACGAACTCGGTCGTGCCGATGCCGAAGGCGCCCACGGCGAGGGCGAGCAGGGCCAGGGGCATGAAGAAGTACCTTCCACGGAAGCAGAGGACGGGCCGGCGCCGGGCGTGACCGACGGCGGGCCGGGAGGGTGAGCGGGAATCCGTAAGTTTACGTACGGAACAAAGTCACGCGTACCCAGTATTCCGTGAAGTCCTACGACGTCAGGTCGACCCGCGCCGCGATCGGCAGATGGTCGCTGTCCGTCTCCGGGAGCGTCCAGGAGGAGACCGGCTCGACGCCCTTGACCATGATCTGGTCGATCCGCGCCATCGGGAACGACGCGGGCCAGCTGAAGCCGAAGCCGTTGCCCGCCGCACCCTGCGTGGACCGCATCTGGGAGGTGACCGCGTTCAGGGCGCGGTCGTTCATCGTGCCGTTGAGGTCACCGAGCAGGACGACCTTGTCGAGCTGCTCGTCGGCGATGGCCTCGCCGAGCGCGTCGGCGCTGTTGTCGCGCTGGTTGGCGGTGAAGCCCGCGTCGAGCTTGACGCGCACCGACGGCAGGTGGGCGACGTAGACGGCGACCTCGCCCTTCGGCGTGTCGACCGTCGTACGCATCGCGCGGGTCCAGCCCAGCTTGATGTCGACGGGCCGGGTGTCGGCGAGCGGGTACTTGCTCCACAGACCGACGGTGCCCTCCACCGAGTGGTACTTGTACAGACCCGACAGGGCCTTCTCGTACGTGGGGACGGCGTCCGCGGTGAGTTCCTCAAGGGCGATCACGTCGGCGCCGGACGCGGCGACGTCCTGGGCGGTGCCGGTCGGGTCGGAGTTCTCCGCGTTGACGTTGTGCGTGGCCACGGTGAGGTCGCCGCCGGTCCCCGACTTGTCGCTGATCAGGCCGCCGAACGAGTTGAGCCAGATGATCACCGGAAGGAGCAGGGCGATCAGCGCGGTGGCGGACTTGCGGACCACGGCGATGACGAGCAGCACCGGGACGAGGACGCCGAGCCACGGCAGGAACGTCTCGGTCAGGCTGCCGAGGTTCCCGATGTCGTTGGGGATCTGCGCGTGGAAGAGCATCACCAGCGCGATGAGGACCGCGGCGCCCGCCGTGACCAGCCCGCGCTTCCAGATGCCCGGGTCGCCGCGCCAGCCGTCGAGCAGGCGCCGGAACCGGGACCCGGGACGCTCGGGCCCCGAGCCGCCGCTGCCCGTCTCCGTCATATACGCCTGCGCCATACCGTCGTCGCCTCACTGCCTGCTGCCGTGCACACCGTTGGTCCGCCCCTGGAAACACTAGGGGATGAACGGTGTCCTCCCTGCCGTCCACGACGGCCGTACAGGCACCAGGACGATCGGGGCGGCGCGGCAGGTTCCTGAACAGCCCATCATGGCGCCCGCTGTGACGAAACGCGCATACTCACGGCGCGGCGTCCGCGCGGCGCGTACCCCGCACCGCCGCACCGCCGCGCTAGCCCATGCTCTTGGCGCCGTCCAGGGACTCGCGGACGATGTCGGCGTGGCCCGCGTGCTGAGCGGTCTCGGTGACGATGTGCATCAGCACCCGGCGGGCCGACCACCGCCCGCCCGGCTCGAACCACGGGGCCTCGGGCAGCGGCCACGTACTTCCCAGGTCGGGCAGCGTGGTCACCAGGTCGTCGGTGCGGCGGGCCGCTTCCTCGTACGCGGCCAGCGCACCGGCCAGCGTCTCGCCGGGCAGCAAGCGGAACTCGTCCTGCCGACGGGCCCAGTCGGCCTCGGTCATCGCCGTGAAGTCCGGCATCGCCGACGGTCCGCGCAGGATGAAGTCCGCCCAGAACCGCTCGACCGCGGTGACGTGCTTGATGAGACCGCCCAGGCACAACTCGCTCGCGGTCGTCCGCAGGCGGGCCTGCTCGTCGGTGAGCTCACGCGTGGTGAGGCGCAGGAAGTGCCGCTGCTTGGCCAGCGCCTCAAGCCACTCGGCGCGCTCACCGGTCATGTTCTCGTCCGTCACGGTCGTGTCCGTCATGGTCTCCGCCTTCGCGTGCTGTTGCGTGCTCTTCCGTCGGTCAGGAGCACACACGCTAGAGGCCATATAGGTCAGATTCTGTCCGCGGGGCGCAGCCCTTCGAGCACGGTGTCGACGATCCGCTCGGGCAGGTCGTCGCCGAGCGGGGCGTCGGGCCGCATGATCGTGCGCAGCAGCATCGGCCCGACGAGGAGGTCGTTCGCCATCTCGATGTCGACGTCCCCGCGCAGCTCACCGCCCGCGACGCCCCGCCGCAGCACGTCGTAGGTGAGGCGGCGGCGGGGGTCCACGACCGTGGCGTGGTAGGCCTCCCACAGCTTGGGCAGCGCCTTCATCTGCGCGAAGACGTTGTGCAGCATCGCCGAGGAGCGCATGTTCAGGCCGCGCCGCCGCAGCCCCTCCAGGAGGCAGACGAGGTCGTCGCGCATCGAGGTGCCGGGCAGCTCCGGGTCGGGCTCCTCGAAGACGCGCAGGACATCGACGAAGAGGGCTTCCTTGCCGTCCCAGCGCCGGTAGATGGTGGCCTTGCCGACGCCGGCGGTCCGGGCGATCCGCTCGATGGAGAGTTCGGTGAGCGGCACGCCGTCCTCAAGGAGCCGCACCACGCCGTCGATGATGGCCTGCTCCACGGCCTCGCTGCGGGGGCGGCCCCGGCCGCCCTTGGCGAGCGGCACCCCGTTCGCGGCGTGCGCGCGCCCCTTGGCGATGTGGACCACGTCGTCTCCGTCCCGTCTGTCTCCGCGCCGGCCGGCGGACCGGCTGCCGGGCCGATTGTCCCTCAGCGCCCGGCGGCGCCCACCGGCTCGGCCTCCTTCTCCTCAGGGCCCGCCTCCGGCGGCGTACGTCCCGGCAGGAACAGGAAGACGACCACCGAGCCGATCACGGCGACGCCCGCGCCCCACAGGGCCGTGACGTGCATGGCGTGCAGGAACGAGTCGTTGGCGGCGGCCACCAGGGGCTCGCCCCGGGGGCCGAGCTTCGCGGCGACGCCGAGGGTGGCCTCGATGGACTCGCCCGCGGTGTGCCGGGCGCTCTCGGGGAGCAGGGTCAGCTTGTCCTCGACGCCGTTGCGGTACGCGGTGGACAGCACCGAGCCGAGGACCGCGATGCCGAGCGCGCCGCCGACCTGCCGGAAGGTGTTGCTGAGCGCGGAGGCGGAACCGGCCTTCTCGCGCGGCAGGGCCTGCATGATCACGACGCTGGTGGGCGTCATGATGTGCGCCATGCCGGTGCCCATCAGGAAGAAGATGACCTCCAGGATCCAGATCGGCGTATCGGCGTCGAGGGTCGTGAAGGACGCCAGCGTCGCCATCACCAGGAGCAGGCCGCCGGTGCACACGGCCCGTACGCCGAAACGGTCGACGACCAGGCGGGCGCGCGGCGCGAAGATGAGCTGGGCCGCGGCCAGCGGCAGCATCAGCAGGCCGGTCTGCAGCGGCGAGTAGCCCCGCACGCTCTGGGTGTAGAAGACCGAGAAGAAGGTCACGCCCATCAGCGCGAAGAAGACGAGCGCGATGGCGCTGATCGCCGCCGAGAAGACCCGGTTCTTGAAGTACGAGATGTCGACGGACGGGTGGTCGCAGCGCTTCTCGTACAGCACGAAGGCGACGAGGACGGCGAGGCCCGCGAGAACGGTGCCGAGGACGGCCGGGTCGGTGAAGTCGGCGAGCTGTCCGCCCTTGATGATGCCGTAGACGAGCAGGACGAGGCCGACGACGGAGAGCGCGACGCCGACGAGGTCGATGCGCCCGGGCCTGGGATCGCGCGAGTCGGGCACCAGCCAGACCATCAGGGCGACCGCGATGATCACGATCGGTACGTTGATGAGGAAGACCGAGCCCCACCAGAAGTGGTCGAGCAGCACGCCGCCGGTGATGGGGCCGATCGCGATGGCGAGGCCGACACCGCCCGCCCAGATGCCGATGGCCTTGGGCTGCTCGTCGCGTTCGAAGACGTTCATCAGGACGGCGAGCGTGGCCGGCATGACGAAGGCCGCGCCGAGGCCCATCAGCGCGCGGAACGAGATGAGCTCGACGGGCGAGCCGGACTGCGCGGCGAACGCCGAGCCGATGCCGAAGACGACGAGCCCCGCGAGCAGGACCTTCTTGCGGCCGAGCCGGTCGCCGAGCAGGCCCGCGGTGAAGAGCAGCCCCGCGAAGACGAGCGTATAGGCGTTGATCGCCCACTCCAGCTCGCCCTGGGTCGCGCCGATGCCGGTCGGTTCCGGGGTGGAGATCGTCTTGATGGCGACGTTCAGGATGGAGTTGTCGAGTACGACGATCAGCAGGCTCAGCATCAGCACGCCGAGGATCGCCCAGCGGCGCCGGTGCACGGCTTCCGGGATGCGGGGAGGGGTGGGTATGGCGGGAGTTGACATGTGATCCAGCGTAGGCCCATTTCGATACGAGACCGTCTCGTATTGTAATTTCTTTACCCGGCTGCCGGCTGCTCGGCTCCTCGACTGCTCGGCTGCTCGACTGCTGGGTGGCTCGTCCTGGAGGGCCACTAGCCTCCGGGCGGTACCTGGTGCCACCATGGGAGTGATCCGGGGACGCCGTCAGGGCGCCTCGAGATGACAGAAGGAGCCGTTGCGATGACGCAGCTTCCGGCTGCCCAGAAGAGCGCCGACGCCCAGCGAAGCCCCGACAGCAGCAAGGCGCTGTACGGCGGCAAGGGCACACGGCGCATCACTGTGCGTGACATCACCGCCGCCAAGGAGCGCGGCGAGAAATGGCCGATGCTCACCGCCTACGACGCGATGACCGCGTCCGTCTTCGACGAGGCGGGCATTCCCGTCATGCTCGTCGGCGACTCGGCGGGCAACTGCCACCTCGGGTACGAGACGACCGTGCCCGTCACCCTCGACGAGATGACCATGCTGTCGGCGGCGGTCGTACGGGGCACGAGCCGTGCCCTGATCGTCGGCGACCTGCCGTTCGGCTCGTACCAGGAAGGCGCCGTGCAGGCGCTGCGCTCGGCGACCCGCCTGGTGAAGGACGCGGGCGTCGGCGCGGTGAAGCTGGAGGGCGGCGAGCGTTCGCTGGCCCAGACCGAACTCCTGGTCCAGTCCGGCATCCCCGTCATGTCCCACCTCGGTCTGACCCCGCAGTCCGTGAACACGATGGGCTACCGCGTGCAGGGCCGCGGCGAGGAGGCGGCCCAGCGGTTGCTGAACGACGCCAAGGCCGCGCAGGACGCCGGCGCCTTCGCCGTCGTCCTCGAACTGGTCCCCGCGGAACTGGCCGCCGAGGTCACCCGCTCCCTCCACATCCCGACCGTCGGCATCGGCGCGGGCGCCGAGTGCGACGCGCAGGTCCTCGTCTGGACGGACATGCTGGGCCTCACCGGAGGCAAGATGCCGCGCTTCGTCAAGCAGTACGCGGACCTGCGGGGCGTCATGACGAACGCGGCGAAGGCGTTCGCGGACGATGTGGTGGGCGGGGGGTTTCCGGCGGAGGAGCATGCGGTTCGGTAGCCGGCGTTTGCCGGTGGCGCTTGGGCGGCGACGTCGCTCTGCCTGGGCGGCGCCTTTGCCTGGCGGCGCTTGGGCGGTGACGGTGCCCTGGCCGGGGCGGCGCCTCTGCCTGGCGGCGCTTGGGCGGTGACGGTGCCCTGGCCGGGGCGGCGGCGCCTCTGCCTGGCGGCGCTTAGGCGGTGACGGTGCCCTGGCCGGGGCGGCGCTTGAACCGTGACGTCGCTCTGCCCGGGCGGCGCCTCTGCCTGGCGGCGCTTGGGCGGTGACGGTGCGCTGGCCGGGGCGGCGCATGAACCGTGTCGGTGCCCTGGCCGGGGCGGCGCCTCTGCCTCGCGGCGCATGAACCGTGACGGTGCCCTGGCCGGGGCGGCGCTTGAACCGTGACGGTGCCCTAGCCAGGCGGTATATGGACCAATGCGGCACCATGGCAGCCCGTCGATCTTCCCCCGTCGGCGGGCTGCCCCTTTCTCGCCCCTGGGCGTCGGGCGGGCTTCGGCTGTCGGCCGGTTCGCCCGCCTGTCGCGCCGCTTCGCGGCGGGTTCTCTCACACCCGCCCGCCGGTTACCCCGCATCGGGTGGCGGCCGGGCGTAGCCGGAGAGAGAGCCCGCCGGAGGCGGGATGTCAGGGCTGTCGGTGGGATGTCGGTGGTTTGTCGGTGGCGGATGGCACTGTCTACCCCATGAAGCGAATCGACAAGAACCCCGGCGGCGCAGGGAGCGCGGTCACCGTAAGGGGACTGGTCAAGCACTACGGCGAGACCAAGGCACTGGACGGCGTGGACCTGAACGTACGCGAGGGCACCGTCCTCGGCGTGCTCGGACCCAACGGCGCCGGCAAGACCACCCTCGTGCGCTGTCTGTCCACCCTGATCACCCCGGACGCGGGCACCGCCTTCGTCGCCGGTTACGACGTGGTCCGCCAGCCCCGCCAGCTCCGCCGGGTGATAGGCCTGACCGGCCAGTACGCCTCGGTGGACGAGAAGCTCTCGGGCCGCGAGAACCTGTACATGATCGGGCGCCTGCTCGACCTGTCCCGCAAGGAGGCCAGGTCCCGGGCCGACGGCCTGCTGGAGCGGTTCTCCCTCACGGAGGCCGCCAAGCGCCCCGCCAACACGTACTCCGGCGGTATGCGCCGCCGCCTCGACCTGGCCGCGTCGATGATCGGCAGCCCGGCCGTCCTCTATCTGGACGAGCCGACGACCGGCCTCGACCCCCGTACCCGCAACGAGGTGTGGGCCGAGGTCAAGCGCATGGTCGGCGACGGCGTCACCGTGCTGCTCACCACGCAGTACATGGAGGAGGCCGAGCAGCTGGCGTCCGAGCTGACGGTCATAGACCGCGGCAAGGTCATCGCCAGTGGCGGCATCGACGAGCTGAAGGCGAAGGTCGGCGGCCGCACGCTGCGGGTCCGCCCGGCCGACCCGCTGGAGCTGCGCCCGCTGGCAAACGCCCTGGACGACCTGGGTCTGACCGGCCTCGCCACGTCGACGGTGGACATCGAGTCCGGCACGGTCCTGGTGCCGATCCTCAGCGACGAGCAGCTGACGGCCGTGGTCGGCGCGGTCACCGCGCGCGGCATCACGATCGGCTCGATAGCCACCGAACTGCCCAGCCTGGACGAGGTGTTCCTCTCCATCACCGGCCAGAAGGCGAGCGCCCCGCAGGACGTCCGCCCCGAACTCGAGGAGGTTGCCGTATGAGCAGCACCACTCTCACGCCGCCCCTCGCCAAGGGGCAGAAGGACGACGCCCGCATCGGCCTGCGCGGCCACGTGCGTCACACCAGCGCGCTGGTCCGCCGCAATCTGCTGTGGATCCGCCAGGACCCGGAGTCGATGTTCGACGCGGTCCTGATGCCGATCGTCTTCACACTCCTGTTCGTGTACGTCTTCGGCGGCTCGATCGGGCAGGCGCTCGGCGGCGGTCAGGACCAGTACGTGCAGTACGTGGTCCCGGGCATGATGGCGATGATGAGCATGAACATCGCCATGGCGGTCGGCACCGGCTTCAACCAGGACTTCCAGAACGGCATCATGGACCGCTTCCGGACCCTGCCGATCGGCCAGGGCTCGGTCCTCTTCGCCAAGATCGTGGTGGAGGTGATGCGGCTGCTCATCGCGACGACGATCATGATGATCGTCGGTGTCCTCGTGGGCTTCGACATCACGAACTGGGGCGGCCTGTTCGCCGCTGTGGGCCTCTCCGCGCTCTTCGGCACGTCCATCATGTGGATCTTCCTGGTCCTCGGTGTCTCGATGAAGAGCGCCCAGTCGGTGCAGGCGATGGGCTTCCTGGTCCTGATGCCGCTGCAGTTCGGCTCGTCGATCTTCGCGCCGACGCAGTCCATGCCGGGCTGGCTCCAGGGCTTCACCGATTACAACCCGCTCTCCTCGCTCGCGGACTCCGCGCGCGGCCTGATGGTCGGCGGTCCCGTCGCGCACGACGTGTGGGTGACGGTCGGCTGGTCGGTGGTGCTCACGCTGGTGATGGCGCCGATCGCGATCCACAAGTTCCGCACCAAGAGCTGACCACCGGGTTCATACGGATTCAGCTGGGTTCGTACGGATACAGCCGGTTCATACGGTGCACAGGGCGGCGGCCTCGTCGAGAGTGAGGCCGCCGCCCTCGGCGTACGCGGCCTCGTACGCGGCGTCGCCGAGCGCGGCGCGGGCGAGCCGGGCGGCGTCCTCGTGGATCTCCCGCTCCATCGCGTTGGGGAAGTGGCCCGCGGGATGTTCGCGTTCGGCGACCGCGAGGAGCCGGGCGGCGTCCTGCGCGCGGCTGCCGCCGTCGAATCCGGCCAGGGCGCGTGCCGCGATCCGCAGCTGGACGGCGACGCCCTGCGGCGCGACCACCAATGACAGGGGCGCGCGGGATTCCTCGATGGCGGCGCGCGCGGCGATGAGGCCATCGGCGCATCGGCCGTCCAGCGTGTCGAGCCAGGCCTGGAGACCGAGTACGAAGCTGTCGAAGACCACGTAGCCCACCACGGTGAACTCCTCGCGCAGCCGCCGGACGTGCTCGCTCGCCTCGTCGAGGCGGCCGGTGCGGCCGAGCACTCCGATGAGGAAGAGCCGGGCGGCGGGCACGGCCTCGCCGGTGTGCGCGCGGCCGCTGCCCGCGAGGACGTCGCGGAGGATCGCCTCGCCCCGGTCGAAGCCGTCCGGCGATTCCGTCAGGACCGAGCCGAGGCGGGCCTTGAGCACGGCCACCTGGCTCTGGGCGCCGAGCCGTTCGGCGTAGGTGACGGCGGCCTCGAAGTCCTCGGCGGCGAGGGCGAACTCGCCGCACCGCTCCCGTGACTCGCCGCGCGCGGAGAGCGCCTCGGCGATGCCCCACGCGTCACCGAGCCGCTCGAAGCCCCGCAGCGCCTCGTCCGCGTCGCGGCTCGCCTCCCCCGCCCAGTCGGCGTGGTGGGCGAGGACGTTGGCGCGCATCTGCAGGGCCGAGGCCAGCTCCCAGGCGTAGCCGAGGTCACGGCAGGTGCGGACGGTCTCGTCGAGGGTGGCGCGCAGCAGGTCCGCGTCGCCGCCGAGCATCACGGCGAAGAACCAGAGGCTGCCCGGCATGCGGCAGGTCTGCGGGAGGCCGGGGCGGTAGGCGTTCCTGATGCCGCGCAGCCGCTCCTCGCCCTGACCCGTCTGCCACGCCTCCATGTCCATGTCCATGCAGGCGAGATCGAGCAGGCGCACTCCGCGGCGCGCCTCTTCGAGGACGTCGGGTCGCATCGGCGGAGGTGCGGCGGTGCACGCCTCGTACAGCGGTGGCACGGGGGCGACGGGCGGGGTGAAGGGGTCGGGGCCGAGGGCCATGACGTCGCGGGACCAGGCGCGGGTCTCCAGGCGCAGGCCGCGGATCTCCCAGAACCAGCACAGGGACAGGACGAGGCAGAGCGCTTCCTGTTCGTCCTTGGCGGCCACGGCGTGCCGCAGGGCGGTGCGCAGGTTCTCGTACTCGACTTCGAGGCGTGCGACGGCGGTGAGCTGTCCGTGCCCGCGCAGTTGGGGGTCGGTGGTCCTGGCGGTCTCGCGGTAGTGCACGAGGTGCGCGCGCTCGGCCCCGGGCCGGTCCCCGGCCTCGTCGAGCCGTTCGGCCGCGTACTCGGCGACGGTTTCAAGGAGCCGGTAGCGCATGCCCGCGCCGGTCACGGGTGACGGGGCGGCGACGACGAGGGACTTGTCGACCAGAGAGCCGAGCGAGTCGGCTATGTCGTACGAAGAGCTGTCCCTGCCCGCGCAGACGGCTTCCGCCGCCGCGAGGTCGCAGCCGCCCGCGAAGACGGAGAGGCGCCGCAGGACGGCGCGTTCGGGTCCGTCGAGCAGGTCCCAGGACCAGTCGACGACGGCCCGCAGGGTCTGCTGGCGGGGCAGGACCGTGCGGGCACCGTTGGTGAGCAGCCGGAAGCGGTCGTCGAGGCGGTCGGCTATCTGGCGCGGGGTGAGCATCCGCAGACGGGCGGCGGCCAGTTCGATGGCGAGCGGCAGGCCGTCGAGGCGCCGGCAGATCTCGGCCGCGGCTGCCGGGTCGTCGTCGACGCTGAACCCCGGCCTCGCGGCGGCTCCGCGTTCGGCGAGCAGGCGCACGGCGACCGGTTCGGGCAGCGGCTCGACGGGGCGGAGCAGTTCGCCCGGCACGTTGAGGGGTTCGCGGCTGGTGGCGAGGACCGTCAGGTCCGGGCAGCGGGCGAGGAGTTCGTCGGCGAGGCGGGCGGCGGCCTCCACGACGTGTTCGCAGTTGTCGAGGATGACCAGCATGCGGCGGGCGGCGCAGTGTTCGACGAGACGGACGAGGGGGTCCTCGCCGTGCCGCTCCGACATGGCGCGCATCTCCTCGGCGCCCGCGCCGCGCAGCACGGTCTCGCGGGCGCCGAGCGCGGTGAGCACGGCTTCGGGTACGTCGTCGGGGCCCTCGACGGGGGCGAGTTCGGCCAGCCACACGCCGTCCGGGAAGCCCGTGCCGACGCTCTCGGCGGCCTCCTGCGAGAGCCGCGTCTTCCCGGCGCCGCCGGGTCCGAGCAGCGTGACGAGCCGGGTCCGCGCGAGGTCGCCCCGCAGCGCGTCGATGTCGGCCTCGCGCCCGACGAAGGAGGTGAGGCGGGCGCGGAGGTTGCCGCGTACGCGGGGCACCCGCCCGTCCGGCGGCACGCGCAGCAGCTCCTCGTGCAGGGCGCGCAGTTCCTCCCCCGGGTCGGTCCCGAGCCGGTCCGCGATGTCGCGTCGTACGCCTTCGTACGCGGCGAGCGCCTCCGCCGGGCGGCCGGCGTCCCGCAGCGCGCGCAGCCGCAGGGCCTGCAGCGGCTCGTCGAGGGGGTGGGTGTCGCAGAGCGCGGTCAGTTCGGGCAGGGACTGTTCCGCCTGCCCCAGGGCGAGGGCCGCGGTCAGTCCGGCGCGGCGGGCGTCGAGGCGGCGCGCATGCCAGCGGGCGGCGTCCGCCGTGCGGTCCGGCAGGTCGGCGAGAGGCTCACCGCCCCACAGGGCGAGCGCGTCGTCCAGCAGGGCGGCCGCCTTCGCCGGGTCGCCGTCGGCGAGGGCGCGGCTGCCCTCGCCCGTGAGCCGGTCGAAGCGGAACACGTCTATGTCGTCGGGGCCCGCGCGGAGCCGGTAGCCGCCGTCCACCGAGACGACGGCGTCCGCCCCGAGGATTCTGCGGAGCCGGCCGACCAGCGCCTGCAGGGCGCCGGCCGCGTCGGCGGGCGGCTCGGCGGCCCATACGTCGTCGACCAGGACCGGCGCGGGCACCGCGCGGCCCGCCCGCAGGGCGAGCGCCGCAAGCAGGGCGCGGAGGCGTGCGCCGCCGACGGGAACGGGGCTCCCATCGGGACGGACAGCTCGGGCCGGCCCCAGAACGCGGTAACGCACCGCCCCATTGTCCCCGCTCCCGACGCGAACGCCCCGCCCGGCCCCCGGCCGACCGGGAGCAAAGCCGGTGAAGCTCCCCTACTCTCCGGAACTCGGCGGCACGTGCGAGACGTTCCCGGCATACGCCCACTACGGTCGGGCACACCGCACACTCCGTACAACCCGCACGACCCGCGGCACAAGCACCCCAGGAGACCCATGACCACCGCCCCCCTCCGCGGCAGCGACCGGCGGATCAGTCCCGTGTTTCTCGGGATCGCCGCCGTCACGGCGGTCTCCGGCTGGGCCACCTGGAGCGGCTTCGCGGACTTTCCCGGCCTCGCCGTCTTCTTCTTCGTGACGGGCGCCTGGATCGTCTCACTCTGCCTGCACGAGTACGCGCACGCCCGCACCGCCCTGCACAGCGGCGACATCACGATCGGCGCGAAGGGCTATCTGACCCTGAACCCGCTGAAGTACACGCACGCCCTGCTCAGCATCGTGCTGCCCGTACTGTTCGTGATCATGGGCGGTATCGGGCTGCCCGGCGGCGCGGTCTTCATCGAGCGGGGCCGGATCCGGGGCCGCTGGAAACACAGCATGATCTCGGCGGCGGGCCCCCTGACGAACGTGCTGTTCGCGGTGGTCTGCACGGCGCCGTTCTGGCTGGACGCGCTGGACGGCGTGCCGCCCGCGTTCCGCTACGCGCTCGCGTTCCTCGCCCTGCTCCAGGTGACCGCGGCGATCCTGAACTTCCTGCCGGTCCCGGGCCTGGACGGCTACGGCGTGATCGAGCCCTGGCTCTCCCACAAGATCCGCCGCCAGGTGGAGCCGTTCGCGCCGTTCGGGCTGCTTGCGGTCTTCGCGGTGCTGTGGATCCCGGAGGTCAACCACGCGTTCTTCGACGCGATCGACGCGGTCCTGCGCGCCCTCGGCGTCAGCGACTGGGACAGCTACTGGGGCCGGGACCTGTACCGCTTCTGGGACGGCTCGCAGGAGGCCCCGCCGGCGCTCAGCTCGTAGGCACGGCCCCGTCGCGCCCCGCGTCCCGCCGCATCTTGGCGCGCCGCAGGTAGAACCACGCCATGTTCGACGAGAGGCCCGCGAGCAGCACCCACACGATGCCGAGCCAGCTGCCCTGCGCGAAGGAGATCACGGCGGCGGCGACGGCGAGCGCGCAGACCACGAGGGCGTACAGAGCGAGGCGGGGCATGGGGGTCGGCTCCTGTCCGGGTGAAGCGTCTGTGACGTACCCGTCCAGTGTCCCCCATGCCCACGCCCGCCCGCGCACGCCCTCGACCGTCCTGGCCCGTCCTGGCCCGCCCTACACGTCGGTGACCCGGAGCCCCGCGTGCGCCTTGTAGCGGCGGTTGACGGAGATCAGGTTGGCGACGAGGGACTCCACCTGGTGGGCGTTGCGCAGCCGGCCCGCGAAGACGCCGCGCATGCCGGGGATGCGGGCGGCGAGCGCCTGCACCACGTCCGTGTCGGCGCGCTTCTCGCCGAGGACCATGACGTCGGTGTCGATCTCCTCGACGTCGGGGTCCTGGAGCAGCACGGCCGACAGATGGTGGAAGGCGGCCGTGACCCGGGAGTCGGGCAGCAGGGCGGCGGCCTGCTCGGCGGCGCTGCCCTCCTCGGGCTTGAGTGCGTACGCGCCCTTCTTGTCGAAGCCGAGCGGGTTGACGCAGTCGATGACGAGCTTGCCGCTCAGCTCCTCGCGCAGGGATTCGAGGGTCTTGCCGTGGCCCTCCCACGGCACGGCGACGATCACGATGTCGCTGCGCCGCGCGCACTCCGCGTTCTCGGCGCCCTCGACGCCGAGACCCAGCTCGTCGGCGGCGGCCACGGCCCGCTCCGCCGCACGGGAGCCGATGATCACCTTCTGTCCGGCGCGGGCCAGGCGGTAGGCGAGGCCGCGGCCCTGGTCGCCGGTGCCGCCGAGGACACCGACGACGAGCCCGGACACGTCGGGCAGCTCCCAGGGGTCCTTGGCGGGGGCCTTGGCGGGGGCGTCTGCGGAGGTGTTCTGCGCACTGTCTGTAGAGGTCATGGGGCGACCTTAGGCGGTTGCAGAAGTTCCCCCAACGGGATCCGCCGGAAGGTGATCGTCTCGTACGCGCTGAAGTCCCCCGTCTCGTAGAGGAGCCCGACGCTCTGCTCGTCGAGGCGTACGAGATCGGAGTAGGCGGCCGGGAGTCCGTCGACCGTGTGGACGGGCTGCCAGGTGGTGCCGCCGTCGGTGCTGCGGCGCACGGTCATCAGGGCGCGGAAGCCCGGGTCGGCGGGGCCGGAGAAGAGGAGCAGGTCGGGGTCGCGCAGCTGCAGGACGCTGCCCTCGACGACGGGGCCGGTGAGGGACGCCTGCGGGCGGAAGGGCCGGACGAGGCTCCGGCCGCCGTCGCGCGAGTGGGCGTCGGCGCGGTTGCCCGGTGCCGGGGAGTCGTTGCGGGTGTTGAAGTAGAGGCGGCCGTCGGGGAGTTCGGCGGCGGTGGTCTCGTTCACGTTGATGTAGCCGTTGACGTTGTCGTCGATGTAGCCGATGCGCCAGGTGGCGCCGGAGTCGTCGCTGAGCAGGCAGTGGCCGCCGTTGTACTTGCCCTCGGTGCCGTTGTCGGTGCCGGTGGGCGGCAGCGAGTGGTTGGCGGGGACGACGACGCGGCCGCCGGTCAGCTGGACGGCGTGCCCGGGTGTGGTCGCGTACCACCGCCAGCCCGGCTTCTTCACCGAGCCGGTGATCTCGCGCGGGGCGGACCAGGTGAGGCCGTCGTCGTCGCTGTGCCGCACCCACACGCGCCGTCCGGCGGCCGCGGAGACCTTGCCGCGGCGGATGGCGTCCTCGGTGGCCGCGGCGGCGTTCCTGACGTGGACGAGGAGGATCCGGCCGCTGTCCAGGACGACGGGGGCGGGGTTGCCCGCGAGGTCGGAGCCGTTCTTGCCGACGATCTGGAGCGGGCCCCAGGTGCGGCCGCCGTCGGCGGAGCGCTTGAGGACGATGTCGATGTTGCCGAAGTCCTCCTGTGATCCGACGCGGCCCTCGCAGAAGGCGAGGACGGTGCCGGGGGCGGTGGAGCCGGGGGCGGCGGTGGTGACGACGGCCGGTATGCGGAAGCTCGCGTATCCCTCGCGGCCCGCGCGGAAGGGAACAGACGTCTCATAAGTCATCCTTCGCCCTTCCCCACCCAGGGGGAAATCCGGGTGAACTCCCGGTGTCGATTGGCACGTTCGGGCAGGATGCGGCGCCATGGACGCCGTACGGGTGGCGCTGCTGCGCGAAGTGCTCGCAGGGACCGAGTGGCTCGGGGCCACGCGCCGCTTCGCGGGGGCCCTGCGTTCGTCCGTGGTGCCGCACGGCGGCGGGCTGCTGCTTGTGGGCACGCGGGCGTACGAACCCTGGCATCTGACCGCGCACCTGGTGGACGAGGCGGCCTGGTCGGGCACGCCGGAGCTGACACCTACGCTCGTACGGCACCGGGTCCTCGCCTCGGACCCCGCGCACCTGTCGACCGGGCTCGGCCGGATCGAGGCCGTGCGGCGCGGCGAGACGCTGCTGGTCGTGGCGCCGGGCGCGCCGGACGCGGAGCTGCTCACGCGCGTGCATGACGCGCGGCGGGCCGGGGCGACGGTGCTGGCGCTCGGCTCCGGGGACCGCGACCTGAGCGCTCTGTCGCACGAGGCGCTGGCGGCGCCCGTGGGGTCCGAGCTCGACCTGGACACGGTGCAGCACCTGGTGAGCGCGGCGGCCGGGGAGAACGCGCTGCCCGCGACGCGCGGGCGCCGCCGCTTCCGTGACCGGCTCTCACGCCTCGCCGATCAGCTGACGGCACCGCCGCCGATGCGGTGGTGACGCGGCCGGTGCCGAGACCCGCCGCTACCCCTCGTCGCTTCGCGGGGCCGCGTCATGCCAGCGAGGGTCGTTCTCCCACTCAAGATTCCGCTCCGCGGCCGTCCGCATCGCGTGCTCCGCGTCCGCACGCGAGCCATAGGGCCCCATCCGGTCCTTGCCGGGACACTCGGGGCCTTCCTCCACCGTCCGGTGCTCCAGGCAGTAGTACCACTCGCCCGGCTTGCCGACCGTCCGCTTCTTGAACAGTGCCATGACCGCCGCTCCTCTCGTCCCCGGTTCTCGTTTCCGGTTCTCGTCCCCGGTCCGGTCCCGCTCTCTGACGCCATGCTGCCCCACGACGGCTGGCTAGACTCGCTGGTATGTCTGGCCAGTCACTGCTCGTTCCAGGGGAGCTCTCCCCCATCCGTTCCGTACCCGGCAACATCAGGCGCCCGGAGTACGTGGGAAAACCCGCCCCCACCCCGTACACGGGGCCCGAGGTGCAGACCCCCGAGACCATCGAGCTGATGCGCACCGCGGGCCGCATCGCCGCCCGCGCCATGGAAGAGGCCGCGAAGCACATCGCACCCGGTGTCACCACCGATGAGCTGGACCGTGTCGCGCACGAGTACATGTGCGACCACGGCGCCTACCCCTCCACGCTGGGCTACCGCGGCTTCCCGAAGTCGCTGTGCAGCTCGGTCAACGAGGTCATCTGCCACGGGATCCCCGACTCCACCGTCCTCAACGACGGCGACATCATCAACCTCGACGTCACGGCGTACATCGGCGGCGTGCACGGCGACAACAACGCCACCTATCTCGTCGGCGACGTCGACGAGGAGTCGAAGCTGCTCGTCGAGCGGACCCGCGAGTCCCTCAACCGCGCCATCAAGGCCGTCAGGCCCGGCCGCCAGATCAACATCATCGGCCGCGTCATCGAGTCGTACGCCAAGCGCTTCGGCTACGGCGTGGTCCGTGACTTCACCGGTCACGGCATCAACTCGTCCTTCCACTCCGGACTGATCGTCCCCCACTACGACAGCCCGCACGCGACGACCACCATCCAGCCCGGCATGACGTTCACGATCGAGCCGATGCTGACGCTCGGCACGCACGAGTACGACATGTGGGAGGACGGCTGGACCGTCGTCACCAAGGACAGGAAGCGGACCGCGCAGTTCGAGCACACGCTGGTGGTGACGGAGAGCGGGGCGGAGATCCTCACGCTGCCCTGAGGCACAGCTCTGAGGTGCAGCTCTGAGGTGCAGCTCTGAGGTGCCCTGGACGCAGCGATGGTTGCTTGATCCGGGAGCGGGTAGCGTTTTTACCGACAGGACGTCGGGAACCAGTTGACTTAGGTAAGCCTAACTTGCCATGATCTGCCCACGGGTCGCACTGGTTCCCGCCATCCCGTCCCCCCGGCTCCCTGGAGGTCCCTCATGGACACGCCGCTCACGCCGCTCACCTCGTCCACGCCGTTCTCGACAGTCATCCGCACCGCGTCACACGAGCAGCACACCGAGGCCGAGACCTCGACCTTCATGAGCGACCTGCTCGGCGGCAGGCTCGGCGTCGACGCCTACGCGCGCTACACGGAACAGCTGTGGTTCGTGTACCGCGCCCTGGAGGACGGGGCCGAGGCCCTCGGCGGCGACCCCGTCGCGGGGCCGTTCATACGGCCCGAGCTGCTGCGCGTGAGCGAGCTGGAGCGCGACCTCGCGCATCTGCGGGGCGCGGACTGGCGCGAGGGACTCACGCCGCTGCCCGCCACGGCGGCGTACGCGGCACGGGTCGAGGAGTGCGCGCGCACCTGGCCCGGCGGCTATGTCGCCCACCACTACACCCGCTACCTCGGCGACCTCTCCGGCGGCCAGATCATCCGTGGCAAGGCCGAGCAGACCTGGGGCTTCGCGCGCAAGGGTGACGGCGTGCGGTTCTACGTCTTCGAGGGGATCTCCAACCCGGCCGCGTTCAAGCGCGGCTACCGCGAGCTGCTCGACGGGGTCGACCTGGTCGTCACGGACGAGCTGGAGAGGAAGCGGATCGTGGACGAATGCAAGCGCGCTTTCGCTTTGAATACGGCGGTCTTCCGGGAGCTCGGGCAGGAATTCCCGCTGAGCGCGTGACTGGGCCGAGGGTGCGGGCACGGACTCCCGCTCCTCAAACGCCGGAGGGGCTGGATCCCTGTTCGAGGCGGACCCTTCCGCCCACCTCGATCGAGCCGTCCGGGCCCGGTGCCGTCAGGATCTGTGAGCCCCGGCCCTGCGTGATGTTGAGGGCCCTGCCCAGTTCGTGGGTGAGCAGGAGCGCCGCCGCGCCCGTCGCCTCGTCCTCGTCGATGCCGTCGTCCCGGCCGGGGAAGGCCCTCGCGCGGACCCGCCCGGCGGCCTCGTCCTCCCACGCCCAGGCGTAGACCCACTCCCCCGGAGGCGGCACGTCGAGCGCGTCCACCTCCGCCGCCGTCCCGTACCTCCGCAGCGTCCTCGGCGGCGCCCACTCGGGGCGCGCCGTGATCCAGCTGAACTCGCCGTCCTGGCGGGCCTCGGCCACCCCCGCCCGCGTGACGAGTTCGGGCACATCGAGCAGCCAGGCCGTGCCGACGCAGGGGTGGCCCGCGAAGGGCAGGCGCAGCGTCGGGGTGTAGATGTCGATGACGCCCCGCTCGGGGTCGTCGACGAACACCGTCTCGCTGAAGCCGAGTTTGCCCGCGAACGCCTGGCGGTCCTCCGTGGCACGCATGCGGGCCCCGTCGCGCACGACACCGAGCTCGTTGCCGTGCCGACCGTCGGGCCCGCAGAAAACACGCAGTACGTCGAGTACGTCGAGTACGTCCGGAGCGGCGAGTGGTTCAGTCACTCCCGCATTGAAGCATCAGATCGCTTCGGCGCCCTGCCTGCGCCGCGCGACGTACACCGCGCCCGCGCCCGCCGCGATGGCCGCGCCCGCCGCGCCGAACAGCGCGGCCGAGGGGACGTCGGAGCCGGTGGCCGCCAGTGAGCCGGCGTCGTCGGCCGAACCGCCGACCGAGCCTCCGCCCACGGAGCCGGAACCGGTGGTGCCGGTGCCGCCGTCCGCGTCGTCGCCGTTCCGGCCGCCGTCGGTCGAGAGTCCGGCGCCCTCGGAGAAGGAGAGGGCGACCGTCACCGGGTCGAGCTTCTGGCCCGGCTTGTAGATGGAGCCGACGGCGCCGTTGGCGAACTGCTTCGCGCCGGCCGCCGTGAAGACCGCGGGGACCTTGTCGAGCCGTACGACATCGCCCTTCGCCCCGTACGAGGCCCTGGAGAGGTCGAGCGTCGCGAACTTCACGTCGTTGTTGGTGCCCTTGGGCGTGGTGACGTCGACGATCAGGGTGCCCTTGGAGCCGTTCGCCCGCACCTTGAAGTCGCTGAACCTCATGTCGATGCCGTGCGCCTTGTACGCGAAGCGGACGCTGCCTCCGAAGGACGCGTCGATCTTCTTGGCGTCGGAGTCCACGTCCGCCTTGGTGTGGGGGAACGTATAGCCGCCGGAGACCTTCTTGGCGCCGCCCGCGACGGTCACCTTGCCGCCGCTGGAGATGTAGGTGCGGAAGGTCTTCTTCAGGCCCCAGGAGAGGGTGCCGTCGACGACGTCGCCCGCGGGCCGCTCCGTGCCGGGCTCACGAGTGGGGGTGTCGGTCGGCTTCGGGGTCGCGTCGGGCTTCTGGGTCGGCTTCTGGGTCGGCTTGTCCGTGGGCTTGTCGGTCGGCTTGTCCGTCGGCTCCCCGGGGAGCGGCGCGCCCGCCTTCACCGTGAGCGTGGCCGGGTCGAGCTTGTCGCCTTCCTTGTACATGCCGTTGAACGCCTTGGCGCCGTCCGCCGTGAGCGTCGCCGGGATGTCCTTGAACGCCATCGCGCCGCCCTCCCCCTGGCCGGGCCTGATCCCGGTCAGGTCGAGGGCGGCGAGGTCGATGTCGTTCTGGACGGCGCCGTTGAGCGTGACGTCGGCCCGGATGGCGCCGGCGTTGCCCTCGGTGCGGACCTTCACGTCGGTGACGCCGATGTCGAAGCGGTGGGCCGTGGAGGTGAAGCGGACGCTGCCCTTGAAGGCGGTGTCGGTGGCGTGTGTGCCGGTGTCGTATGTCCCCTTGCCGTCGGAGAACGTGAACACCCCGTTGTCCGCGGCCTGCTGGGCGCCGTCCTTGGCCTCGATCCTGCCGTGGGCCATGCCCACGACGTACTTGCGGAAGGACTCCTTCAAGCCCCACTGCAGCGTGCCGTCCTTGAGCTCCAGCTTCGGCGGGGCGGCCTTGCCGGTGTCGGCGGCGACCGCCGGCAGCGTGAGGGCGCCCGCGCCGAGTGCGACGGCGGTCGCGACGGCTGCCGCGAGAGTGGTGGGACGACGGGTGGCGGCCATGATCAGGCTTCTCCTTGGGGATGAGGGATGGGGGGTGAGGGACGAGCGGTCAGGAGCTTGTGGAGGTGGACGTGGAGCTGGCGGTGTCCTTCGCCGCGCGCTTCTTGCGTACGACTCCGAAGGCGACCGCCGCGGCGAGCAGCACCGCGACACCCGCGCCGACACCGATCGGCACGGCGTTCGACGTGGAGCCGGAGGAGTCGGAGGAGTTGGCAGAGCGGGAGGAGTTGGAGGAGTCCGCGGCGTTCCCGGTCCCGCGCTGTGCGGACCCCGCCTGCTTCGGGTCCGGCTCCGCGGACGAACCGAGATCGGGCAGCGCGGGCAGCTTCGCGTCGGTGTCGAGGGCGACGGCGAGCGAGAGCGGGTCCATGGCGGAGCCCGCCCTGTACATGCCGCCGAACGCCTTGGCCCCGTCGGCGGTGAGCTTCGACGGCACCTCGGTGAGGGAGACGAGGCCGTCCTCCGGCCTCATGTCACGTGCGGGGAAGGTGATCAGCGGGGCGTTCTTCAGGGTGGTGCCGCGGTCGCCCTTGCTGTCGACGTCCGCCGTGAGCGTGCCCTTGCCGTTCCGCACCTCGACGGCGATCCCGGTGAGCGTCAGGTCGAGGCCGTGCTCGCCGGTGAAGCGGACGGATCCCGCGAAGTCCGCGGCGAGGGTCCGCTTCTTCTCGTCGTACGTCCCCTTGCCCCGGGGGAAACGGAAGAGCGCGCCCCCGTCCTGGGCACCGGCGGACAGTTTCCACTCGCCCTTGGCGATGGATCCGGTGACGTACTCGCGGAAGGTGCGCCGCACGCCCCAGTCGACGGCGGCGTCCTCGATGCGGCCCGCCTTCGCCTCTCTCCCGCCGCCGGACTCCTCGCGCTCACCCGGCCGAGCGGCCTTGTCCTTCCGGGTGCCCTTGTCCTTCCGGGTGCCCTGGTCCTTCCGGGTACCCTTGCCGACGAGGTCCGTCGACAGGCTCACCGGGTCGAGCGCGGTGCCCGCCGTGTAGTACCCGGCGAAGGCCCTGGCGCCCTGCGAAGTGAGCGTCGCGGGGAGGTTGTTGAGGGCGATGGGCCCGGCGCCGCCCTTCATGTTGATGCCGCTGACATTGAGCGAGGCCAGCGGCACCTGCGCCTTCGTGGTGACCTCGCCGCTGCCCTTCTCCTTGCTGACCATGTCGGCGTAGAGCGTGCCGGAGCCGCCGGAGACCTTGACCGTGGGGCGGCTGATCGTCAGGTCGAGCTCGTACGAGCCGCCCTTCTTGTGTCCGGTGAACCGCACGCCTCCGGAGAAGCCCGCGCTGAACGTCCCGCTCTCGGGGTCGTACGAGCCCTTCGCCGAGTGGAAGCGGAACTGGCTGCCGCCGACCGTGGCGGCCCCGCCCCGCAGGGTCGATGCGCCGTGGGCGATGGGCCCGGTGACGTAGCTCTGGAAGGAGGACTTGATGCCCCAGTCGAGCCGCCCGCCCTGGACCGTGCGGTCATCGGCGTGCGCGGTGGCCGCCGGGAGCAGTGCTCCGACGAGTGCGGTGAGCATGGCCGCTGCTCCGACGTGGGCGGTGGCGCGTGACGACGGCATGGGGGGACCCCTCCAGGGCTAGCCAGTTAGGTAAGGCTAACCTAAACTAAGATCACCCAACAGGACGACAGGACGGTGGATTTCGGTGCGTATGCCGCGCTCACTCCGTATCGCCGGCGCGTGGGCCGCCGTTCTCGCCCTCGGCCTCACGGGATGCGGAACATCGGACGGCGACACGAACGCACGGCCGCAGAAGGCCACGACACGGGCCGCCCCGCCCGACCGGGTCGAGCCACTGAAGAGTCGGCCGGAGAGCGCACGGAACGGCGGCGCGTCCCCCACGCTGCCCGCCACGGTCACCTCGGCCGACGGCCACAAGGTGACCGTGCAGGACACCAGCCGCATCGTGCCGCTCACCGGCAGCCTCAATGAGATCGTCTTCACCCTCGGGCTCGGCGAGAACGTCGTCGCGCGCGACATCACCGCCACCTTCGAGCAGGCGAAGAAGCTGCCGGTGGTGACACGCGCCCACGACGTCTCGGCGGAGAGCGTGCTCTCGCTCAGGCCGACGGTCGTCCTCGCCGACACCACCACCGGCCCCGCCGAGGCCATCGACCAGATCCGTGACGCGGGCGTCCCCCTCGTCGTATTCGACCCTGCGAAGGGTCTCGGCGACGTGAGCCCGCGGATCGAGGCGGTCGCCAAGACCCTGGGCGTCGGGAAGGCGGGCGCCGAGCTGACGGAGCGTACGGAGCGGCGGATCGCCGCCGTCCGCGCCGACATCCCCGCCGGGGCCCGGAAGAAGAAGCTGCGGGTCGCCTTCCTCTATCTGCGCGGCTCGGCCTCCGTCTATCTGCTCGGCGGCCGTGAGTCGGGGGCAAGTTCGCTCCTGGAGGCGGCGGGCGCGGTCGACGCGGGCAAGGAGTCGGGGCTGAAGAAGGACTTCACGGCGATCACCAGCGAGGCGCTCGCCAAGGCCGCGCCCGACGCGATCCTCGTGATGACGAAGGGCCTGGAGTCGGTGGACGGCGTCGACGGGCTCCTGAAGGTCCCGGGCGTCGCCGAGACCCCGGCCGGCCTGGACCGCCGCGTCGTCTCGGTCGACGACGGCGTGCTCCTCAACTACGGGCCGCGCACCGACCAGGTCCTGAAGTCCCTGGTGGAGCAGTTGTACGGGGAGACGCACGGGGACGCCAAGTGAGCCTGATGACCAAGTCCGCCGGCCGGATCGCCCCCGAGACCCCGGACGGAGCGGCCCCGCGCCGCCCCGGCACCACCCTCCCCCTGACCGCCGGGCTCCTCGCCGCACTCGCCCTCCTCTGCCTCCTCTCCGCAGGCATCGGCGCGTACGACATTCCCCTCGGGGATGTCGTCTCCTCCGTCCAGCACCGCATGGGGCTCGGCGGGTCCGCGCTGGACCGGGTCGGCGAGAGCGTGCTGTGGAACGTGCGGCTGCCGCGCGTGGTGCTCGCGCTCCTCGTCGGCGCCTCGCTGGGGTGCGCGGGCGCGCTGATGCAGGGCGTGTTCGGCAACCCGCTCGCCGAGCCCGGCGTCATCGGGATCTCCTCGGGCGCGGCGGTCGGCGCGGTCGCCTCCATCGCGCTCGGTCTGAGCTTCTTCGGGAACTGGACCATCACCGTCTGCGCGTTCGTCGCCGGGCTCGTGACCGTCCTTCTCGTGTACGTGATGTCGCGCGAGGGGGGCCGTACGGAAGTCGTCACGCTGATCCTCACCGGCATCGCGGTGAACGCCTTCGCGGGGGCGCTCATCGGCCTGTGCGTCTTCTTCGCGGACAACGCGCAGATCAGCCAGATCACCTTCTGGCAGCTGGGTTCGCTCGCGGGGGCGACCTGGCCGAAGGTGCTCGCGGTGCTGCCGTGCGCGCTGCTGGGCCTGGCCGTCGCCCCCTTCCACGCACGGAAGTTGGATCTGCTCGCCCTCGGTGAGCGGCCCGCCCGGCATCTGGGCGTGGACGTGGAGCGGCTGCGGCTGGTGCTCGTCCTCGTGGTGGCGCTGCTGACGGCGGCCGCCGTGGCCGTCGCCGGGATCATCACTTTCGTAGGTCTTCTCGTGCCGCATCTGCTGCGGATGGCCGCGGGGCCCGGGCACCGCTTCCTGGTGCCCGGCAGCGCGCTCGGCGGGGCGCTGGTGCTGGTCGCGGCCGACCTGGCCGCGCGTACGGTGGCCGCGCCCGCCGAGCTGCCGCTGGGTGTGCTCACCGCTCTCTTCGGCAGCCCGTTCTTCTTCTGGCTGCTGCGCAGGACCCGTCGTAGGCAAGGTGGTTGGGCGTGAACGTGATCGGGCGGGTGGGCAGGAGGCTTTTCGCGGGGCGTGAGCGGGTGGTGCCGGGGCCGAGCGCCGCCGGTGACGTGCTCGCCGAGGCCGAGGAGCTGCGGGTGCGGCTCGGCGGGCGGGAGGCCCTCGCGGGGGTGTCGGTGGCGGCCCGCGCGGGCGAGGTGCTGGCCCTGGTCGGCCCGAACGGAGCGGGGAAGTCGACGCTGCTGGCGGCGCTCGCCGCGGATCTGCCGGCCGACGCGGGCGTCGTACGCGTCTGCGGGCGCCCGGCGGGCGACTGGCCGGCGCCCGACCTCGCCCTGCGCCGGGCGGTGTTGCCGCAGTCCGCGGCGCTGTCCTTCCCCTTCCCGGTCGAGGACGTCGTACGGATGGGCCGGGCGCCCTGGGCGGGGACGCGCCTCGCGGACGACGACGACCGGGTGGTGCGCGAGTCGATGGCGGCCACCGAGGTGAGCGGGTTCGCCGTACGTCCCTTCTCGGCGCTCAGCGGTGGCGAGCGGGCCCGGGTCGCGCTGGCCCGCGTCCTCGCCCAGCGTGCCCCGCTGCTGCTGCTCGACGAGCCGACGGCCGCGCTCGACCTGCGCCACCAGGAGCTGGTCCTGCGGATCTGCCGGGAGCGGGCCGCCGCCGGTGACGCGGTCGTGGTGGTCCTGCACGACCTGGGCCTCGCGGCGGCGTACGCGGACCGGGTCGCGGTGCTGCGGGGCGGGGCCCTCGCGGCGGAGGGAGCGCCCGGCGACGTGTTCGAGGAGGGTCTCCTTTCGGAGGTGTACCGGCAGCCGGTGGAGGTCTTCCCGCATCCGCGTACCGGAGCGCCTGTGGTCACTCCGCTCAGGGGCGCGCCTGTGCCGCACACCCCTGCTTGACCGGTGCTTTACCCGGTCATGGGCGGTCCATCAGCCGCCCGTGATCGGTCCGTGAGCGGTGGCCCCGCTTGAGAGCTGAATCACGGAACGGGCGGGTATCGCCGAGGTAAGGGTCGGTTAAGTTAGGTCCGCCTCACCGGGCTGTGTGGGGTTCGATGCCCGTCAGCGACCCGTCTTGGAGCCCTCTATGCGACCCGTGCGACCTGCCCGCCTGTCCGTCGTCACCGCTGTCGCCACCGCGGCGGCCCTGACCGCCGTCACGGGCTGCACGGAGAAGAGCGACGCCAAGGGCGGCGGCGCGAACAGCGTGAGCGTGACCGCCACCGACGACACGTGCGAGGTCTCCAAGAAGGAGCTGACCGCCGGGCACGTCGAGCTGGCCATCGAGAACAAGGGTTCCAAGGTCACCGAGGTCTACATCCTCTTCCCCGACGACCGCATCGTCAGCGAGCGCGAGAACATCGGCCCGGGCACGAAGCAGAAGCTCACCGCCGAGGTGAAGGCCGGTTCGTACGAGATCGCCTGCAAGCCCGGCATGAAGGGCGACGGCATCCGCCAGAAGGTCACGGTCACCGGCGGCGACAGGACCGCGAAGCGCGACCCGCGCCTGGACAAGGCCGTCGCCGCCTACCGCGCCTACGTCCAGGCGCAGGCCGACGAGACGCTGCCCAAGACGAAGACCTTCACCGACGCCGTGCGCGAGGGCGACCTGGAGGCCGCGAAGAAGGCGTACGCCGACTCCCGCATCGGCTGGGAGCGCACCGAGCCGGTCGCCGAGTCCTTCGGTGACATCGACCCGAAGGTCGACGTCCGCGAGGACGGCCTGGAGAGCGGTCAGGACGAGGAGAAGGACTGGACGGGCTGGCACCGTCTGGAGCGGGCCCTGTGGAAGGACAAGAAGATCGGCAAGCGGGAGAAGGAGCTCGCCACCCTTCTCGACAAGGACCTCAAGGACTGGCAGAACCGGGTCGGCAAGGCCGTGATCACCCCGACGTCCATGGCCAACGGCGCCAAGGAGCTGCTCGACGAGGTCGCCACCGGCAAGGTCACCGGCGAGGAGGAGCGCTACTCCCACACCGACCTGGTCGACTTCAAGGCCAACGTCGAGGGCGCCGAGAAGTCGTACGAGCTGCTGAAGCCCGTCGCCGCCGAGAACGACCCGAAGCTCACCAAGGAGCTCGACAAGCAGTTCGCGGCCCTGCACGAGCACCTGGAGAAGTACCGCGAGGGCGGCGAGGACTCCTACGAGTTCACGTCGTACGACAAGGTCGGCAAGGCGGACCAGAAGGTGCTGTCCGACGGTGTGAACGCGCTCGCGGAGCCGCTGTCGAAGCTCGCCGCGGCCGTCGTGACGGCCAAGTAGCGGCAAGGGGGAACGATGGCAGACGACGACAACGCCCGTCCGCCGTCCCGGCGTTCGCTGCTCGGCTGGGGCGGTGCCGGGCTCGCGCTCGGCGCGGCGGCGGCCGGCGGCGCGGTGGCGATGACCCGCTCCGGCGACGAGGTGGCGCCCGCCGGGGACGCGGGGGCCGCCGTGCCGTTCCACGGCGCGCACCAGGCCGGCATCGCGACCGCCGTGCAGGACCGGCTGCACTTCGCGGCGTTCGACGTGAAGACGGACGACCGCGAGGAGTTCGTCCAGCTCCTCAAGGACTGGACGGAGGCCGCCGTGCGGATGACGGCGGGGCACACGGTCGGCGAGGGCGCGCACGGCGGGCTCGCCGAGGCGCCGCCGGACGACACCGGTGAGGCGCTCGGTCTCAAGCCGTCGCGGCTGACACTGACGATCGGCTTCGGGCCTTCCCTCTTCGAGAGGTTCGACCTGTCCGGCAGGCGCCCCGAGGCCCTGGTGGAGCTGCCGAAGTTCCCCGGTGACAACCTCGACAAGGCCCGCGGCGGTGGCGACCTGTGTGTGCAGGCCTGCGCGGACGACCCGCAGGTCGCGGTGCACGCCATCCGCAACCTCGCCCGCATCGGCTTCGGCAAGGTCGCCGTGCGCTGGTCGCAGCTCGGCTTCGGCAAGACCTCGTCGACGACGCCGGACGCGCAGACCCCTCGTAACCTCTTCGGTTTCAAGGACGGCACGCGCAACGTCTCCGGGCAGGACGGCGCGGCGCTCGCCCAGCACGTGTGGGTCGGCGCGAAGGACGGGCCGGGCTGGATGGCGGGCGGCTCCTACCTGGTGGCGCGCCGCATCCGTATGAACGTCGAGACGTGGGACCGCACTTCGCTCGGCGAGCAGGAGGACGTGTTCGGGCGCGACAAGGGCGAGGGCGCCCCGGTCGGGAAGGCCAAGGAGCACGACGAGCCGTTCCTGAAGGCGATGAAGCCCGACGCGCACGTGCGGCTCGCGCACCCCGACGCCAACGGCGGGGCGACGATCCTGCGCCGCGGCTACTCCTTCACGGACGGCACCGACGGTCTCGGCCGCCTAGACGCCGGTCTCTTCTTCCTCGCCTACCAGCGGGACGTGCGCACCGGTTTCATCCCGGTCCAGCGAAGTCTGGCGCGCTCCGACGCGCTCAACGAATACATCCAGCATGTGGGTTCCGCGGTCTTCGCGGTCCCGCCGGGCGTCCGCGACAAGGACGACTGGTGGGGCAGGGGCCTGTTCACCGGGGAGGCGTAGCCGATGTTCGGCAACTATCTGATCGGCCTGCGCGAGGGCCTGGAGGCCAGCCTGGTCGTCTGCATCCTCATCGCGTACCTGGTGAAGACGGAGCGGCGGGACGCGCTGGCGCCCCTGTGGATCGGCATCGGCGTCGCGGTGGCGCTGGCGCTCGGCTTCGGCTGCGCGCTGACGTTCGGCTCGCAGGAGCTGACGTTCCAGGCACAGGAGGCGCTCGGCGGCTCGCTGTCGATCGTCGCCGTGGGCCTGGTGACGTGGATGGTCTTCTGGATGCGGCGCACCGCGCGGCACTTGAAGGCGGAGCTGCACGGCAAGCTGGACGCGGCCCTCCAGATGGGCACGGCCGCGCTCGTCGCCACCGCGTTCCTCGCGGTGGGGCGCGAGGGCCTGGAGACCGCGCTGTTCGTCTGGGCCTCGGTACGGGCGTCGAACGACGGCTCGCACGGTCCGCTGGCCGGCGTGGTCCTGGGACTGCTCACCGCGGTCGCCCTGGGCTGGCTGTTCTACAAGGGCGCGGTCCGCATCAACCTAGCGAGGTTCTTCACCTGGACCGGCGCGATGCTGGTCGTCGTGGCGGCGGGCGTCCTCGCGTACGGCGTGCACGACCTCCAGGAGGCGGAGTTCGTCGGCGGTCTGCGGGACAAGGCGTTCGACATCAGCGCGACGATCCCGCCGGACAGCTGGTACGGCACGCTCCTGAAGGGCGTCTTCAACTTCCAGCCGGACCCGACGGTCGTCCAGGTCGTCGTCTGGCTGCTGTACCTGGTCCCGACGCTGGTGTTCTTCTTCGCCCCGGCGAGGTCCGCGAAGGCCGCCGACGACGCCGTGAGAGGCCCCGGTAGGGTTCGGGCCCGGTAAGGGCGTAGGTGAAGGGACCCCATGAGTAAGGTGCGCAGGCTTCCCGGTCTCAGCCGTCCGGTCGCGGCGGCGGCAGCGGTGGCCGCCTTGTCGATGACGACGGCCGGTTGCGTGACGGTGCACGGCGAGCGGGAGGTCGTCCCCGCGGCGACGGAGGCCGAGGCGGCCAAGGCACTGAAGGACTTCCTGGCCGCGTACAACAAGGCGGAGAAGACGTACGACCCGGCCGCGGACGCCGCCCGGGTCACCGGCCCGCTCGGCGCCATCAACCAGGCGGGCCTGAGGTCACGGCAGATCCAGCACCCGGGCGGCAACCCGAGGGCGACGCCGCTGGAGCTCACGGACGTGACGTACGCGATACCCAGGAAGGCCGGCTGGCCGCGCTGGTTCGTCGCCGACACCAAGGCGAACCGGAAGGTCGGCGTCGACACGCGCTGGCTCTGGGTCTTCACCAAGGGCGGCCCCGACCAGTCGTGGGAGGCCTCCTATCTGAACCTGGTGGCGCCCGGCAAGGTGCCCGAGCTGAAGAAGGACAAGGACGGCTGGGCGGTGCCCGTCGAGGCCGGCGCGGCGGATCTGGCCGTGGCGCCCAAGGATCTGGGCAGGACGTACACGGCGTTCCTGAAGTCGGGCGGCGACGCGTTCGCGCCGGGTGACCACACCACGAAGTGGAAGGCGCTGCGCGACCGGAACACCAAGCGGCTCGGTGTGGGCGTGCAGTACCTGGACTATCCGCAGAACTCCGGCACGTTCGCGCCCGTGGGGCTGCGGACGCGGGACGGCGGGGCGATGGTCTTCTTCGCCACGCACCACTACGAGAAGCAGACGGCCGCCAAGGGGATCGACCTCAACCTCGACCCGGACGTGAAGGCACTCCTGAAGGGCGACACGAAGCAGTCGGTGACGCTGGAACGCGTCTCGAACCAGGTGGTCCTCGACCCGGCGAAGTCCGGCGGCGACAAGGTCGCCTTCCTGGGCCGCATCCAGGGGCTCACGGGAGCCAAGGGCGACGACTAGGGGTGCGCTAGCCCCGCGACGGCCAGGCGGCGATGTCGTGGTGGGGCTCCCCCGCGACCCGGGCGCATTCGTCGGTGAGGGTCTCCAGGAGTGTCAGCGGGTCCGGCAGCGGATGCTCGGGGCCGCGCACCCAGCGCACGTCCAGGTCACCGGGGAGCTTGGCGGGCGGCACCAGGACGTAGGAGCCGCGGCAGTGCCAGCGCAGGCCCGGGTGCTCGTCCATCGTCTCGGGGTGGCAGTCCAGCTCGCAGGGCCACCACTCGTCCTCGTCCTCGGGGGTGCCCCGGGTGGCGGTGTAGAAGAGCATCCGGTCGTCGCCGGACTCGGCGACGGGGCCGACGTCGATGCCGGCCGCGAGCAGCCGCCGCAGGGCCTCGCGCCCGGCGTCCATGGGCACGTCCAGGACGTCGTGGACCATGCCGGTCGCGGTGATGAAGTTCGCCTGCGGCTGGTGGCGGGCCCAGCGCTCGATCTGGCCACGGTCGGTCGTGGACTGCGTCTGCCAGGCGAAGGAGACGGGGTGGCGGGCGGGGGTGGGGCAGCCGATGCGGTCGCAGGAACATCGGTACCCCGAGGGATACGCGGCCGGGGCGAGCGGCAGCCCGGCGCCCGCGGCGGCGGTCAGCAGGTCCTCGCGGGCCCGGTCATCGGCCGCGGTGTCCTTGGGACGACGTCGAAGCCACTGGGAAATCCTGCCCTGCCCGCCGGACCGGCTGCCGAACTCCGCGCCCATCTAGCCCCTCACCTCGCCGTTGTGCCGAAACGCTTGACCCATGGTCCCACCATCCTGCGCCTCGGGGGGCCGGAGCCCACATCCGGGGTGGCCGGGGTGATGCCGACCACTGGGGGACATTGCTCCTCATTTCCCCCTAAGTGGTGGTCTGTCCCTTACCCCCCTACGGTGTCGCCATGGCCATTAGGACTGCGCTGACAGGCCTCACGGCGCTGACCCTCACGGCGCCGTACGGCTTTCTCGGCCCGATCGAGTGGGGCCGCGACCCCCTGACCCTGGACGCGCTGCCGCGCGTCGTCTACACCGCGCACCGCGGCGGCGCCCTGGAGGTGCCGGAGAACAGCATGGCGGGGCTCCTGGCGGCGTACGAGCGCGGCACCGCCCAGGTCATCGACTTCGATACGCGGATACTGCGCGACGGCACGCTGGTGGTCATGCACGACCGGACGCTGGACCGCACCACGTACGCGGCGGGCCCGGTGCGGCTGCTCGACCGGCACGAGTGGCACCGCGTCCTGCTGCGGCCCGACACCTCCGTGCCCGGCCGGTGGCGCCCGGAGCGGCCGCCGACGGTCGAGGAGGTCCTTGACCGGTTCGGCGGACGGATCATGCTGATACTGGAGGCCAAGGACCCATCGAGCGTCACGAAGCTCGCCGAGATGATCCGCGTCCGCCGTCTGACCCGCTCGGTCTTCGTGAACTCCAACCGGCCCGACATCGCGCGCCGCGCCCACGAGCTGGGCATGCTCACGCAGCTGTGGCGCTCCAAGGCGCAGATGCGCACCGACCGGCCCGAGCGCTGGGCCGCGTACGTGGACGTCCTGGACGTGGACTACAAGGCGCGCGACAGCGATCTGCTGCGCGCGGTGAACTCGGGCGTCCCGCGGGTGTGGGCGCACACGGTGACCACGCCGCGGCAGCGCGACCGGGTGCTGCGGCTCGGCTGCAACGGCGTCATCACGGACGCTCCGGGACTGCTGTCGCGTACGCCTAGGGGCGCGGGGTGATGCCGTGGAGCGCGTACTCGACGAGCTTGTCCACGTAGTCGTGGGTGAGGGGGCCCGAGCGCATCAGCCAGCGCTGGGCGAGCGGGCCGGCCCACAGCTCCAGGGCGACGCGGGGGTCGACGTCGGGGCGGACGTGCCCCGCGTCCTGGGCCTGGCGGACCCGCTTCACGAAGAGCTGGAGCTGCGGTTCGAGGAGCTTCTCCACGAACTCCGCGCCCAGGTCGGGGTTGAGCAGACCCTCGGCGGCGAGGGCGCGGTAGGGGGCGTCGTACTTGGGGTCGTTGAACTCGTCGACGGTGGCCCGCATCACGAACTTGAGGTCGGCCTCCAGGTCCCCCGAATTCGTGATCTCGGTCTGGGTAACACCCTCGCCCGCCTGTTCGTTCGCGGCCTCGGCCGCCTGCTCGCCGAGGTCGAGGAAGGCGTCGAGCAGCACGGCGCCCTTGGACGGCCACCAGCGGTAGATCGTCTGCTTGCCGACGCCGGCGCGGGCCGCGATGGCCTCGATCGTCAGCTTGGCGTAGCCGACCTCGCCGACGAGGGCGAGGGCGGCGTCGTAGATCGCGCGGCGCGAGCGTTCGCTGCGGCGCGTGGAGTCAGGGGCGGTCTTCTGGGCCATGCCGTCGAATGTAGCAGCGACCGAACCGAGACGTACCGTCTTGACGGCACGTGGCGTCTCGCTCAAAGTCGCCGAGTGCAGGCGGCTCCCGCGGCAACCTGCCCCACGGGGGACGGCGACTGCTCCACCATGGGCAGCAGCTGACCCACCCGGGGCAGCATCTGACCCTGCGGTACGTGAGGAGCCTTCGTTGTCCCGTTTTCCTCGCTCTCCTCGGCGCGCCACACCCCGGCGCTATCTGATGTGCCCACCGGCACACTTCAAGGTCACGTACTCCATCAACCCCTGGATGGATCCCGCCAAGCCCGTCGACGTCCCGCTCGCCGTCGCCCAGTGGGAAGACCTGCGTGACCGCTACCGCTCGCTCGGCCACACCGTCGAGGAGCTGACCCCCCGCCGCGAACTGCCCGACATGGTCTACGCGGCGAACGGCGCGACCGTCGTCGAGGGGCGGGTGCTCGGCGCGCGCTTCGCCTACCGCGAGCGCGAGGGCGAGGCGGCGGCCCACCTGGAGTGGTTCCGCGCGCACGGCTTCACCGAGATCCATGAACCCGCCCACATCAACGAGGGCGAGGGCGACTTCGCCGTCACCTCCTCCTACGTCCTGGCCGGGCGCGGCTTCCGGGCCAGCCCGCTCTCGCACGGCGAGGCGCAGGAGTTCTTCGGCCGCCCGGTGATCGGGCTCGACCTCATCGACCCCCGCTACTACCACCTGGACACCGCGCTCGCCGTCCTGGACGACGCGGCGGACGACGTCATGTACTACCCGCCCGCCTTCTCACCCGGCAGCCGGGCGGTCCTGCGCGGCCTGTTCCCCGACGCGGTGATCGCCGAGGAGCCCGACGCCGAGGCGCTCGGGCTCAACGCCGTCTCCGACGGGCTCCATGTGCTGCTCCCCCAGGCCGCGTTGGGCCTCTTCGAGCCGCTGAGGGCGCGCGGCTACGAGCCCATCGGGATGGACCTGAGCGAGCTGCTCAAGGGCGGCGGCAGCGTGAAGTGCTGCACGCAGGAGCTGCGGGGCTAGCCAGTTGGGCCGGCTAGTCCTTGTGGAGGTCCGCCGGGCAGAGCCGGCGCGGCGCGTCGTCGCCCTTGAGGCGGGCGTCGACGCAGCCGCCCGGCAGTCCCTCGTACGCCTTGTCCCCGAAGTTGGCCGTCACCTTCAGCGTGCCCTTGCCGAAGACCGTGCGCTGGACGGTGCGGTCCTTCGTCAACTGCCGGAAGGACGCGAGCTGTTCGGTGCCGGCCGCCTTGTGCAGGGGCGAGAAGTACTTCTGGAGCGCGGCGAGTTCGGCGCCGTGCTTCTTCAGCGAGGGGCCGTCGAGGACGTAGTTGAGGGGGGTGTTGTAGAGCATCGCGAGCAGGGCGCGGGTGGTCTTCTGCGCGGGCAGCTTCTCGTACGAGAGTTCCCAGCGTTCGGTGTTGACGAGGGAGCCGTGCAGCGCGGTCTCGTAGAGCGGGACGCGGTAGCGGGGGTCGTACATCGCCTTCGCCAGATCGGCGGGGAGGTCGACCGGCTTGAAGAAGACACCCGGGGCGTTCTCCGGGTAGTAGCCGCCCCACTTCTCGCGGTCCTTCTGGAGCTTCCACATGCCGTCGGCGACCGGTGTCGCCCCGCCGTGGTCGAAGGCGAGCACCTTGTTCGCCCACGCCTGCGCGGTCTCCGAGCCGAGGACGAGGCCCCGGTCCGCGATGCGCCGCATCCGCGCGAGGCGGTTCGCGCGGTCCTCGGCCTTGGTCATCCGGTGGCCCTTGCCGTGGTCGTGGAAGAGTTCGCCGGTGGCGTCGACGTCGAGGAAGTAGCTGTCGGCGCCGTTGGCGACCATCGCGCGGGTGCGGTCGGCGAGGTAGTGGTGCTTCTTCTCCGCCTGTTCGAAGGCCTGCGAGCTGAGGTAGCAGCCGCGCCCGCCGAAACCGGTCTCGGGGCCGCCCTTGGCGTCCCGTACGCAGAAGTCCGGGTAGACGGTGCCCGGCCAGACGGCGTTCGGGGCGTCGGCGGTCTTCGGGTCCTGGCCGTTGGCGAAGGAGTCGTAGGGGCCGACGAGGTACCCGGCCTTCTTCGCGGCGCCCACCGCCGCCTTGTCCGGGTACGGCTCCCCGTCGTAGCCGAGCCACATCCGGTCGACGCCGAGCTTGCGGAGCTGTTCGACGGCAGGGGCCTTGCGGGCGTCGCCCCAGGTGTAGGCGTGGAAGGCGCCGAGGAGGCGGCCGGTGGCGGGGTTCTTCGCGATCTTCCGCTTCAGGCTGCCGAGCCGGCCGCGCTCGGCGAGGTAGGAGCGGTAGTCGGCGGCGGGCGCGACCGGGTCGCCGTCGGTCAGGGCGAAGGTGACGGAGTAGTCGCGGGTGCCTTCGCCGCCGTCGAAGGCGTGCTCGGCGGTGGCGCGCAGCCGGCCTCCGGGCGCGGTGAAGCCGAGGGTGGTGCCGATGTCGGTGGGGGTGAGATAGCTGACGCCGGTGCGCCTGCCGAGGGAGTAGCCCCACAGCGGCAGGGTCAGATCGGCGCCGACGTCGACGGTGCTGCCCGCGAGCGCGCCCTTGCCGGTGGTCCAGAAGGCGTCCTTGACGGGGATGTCCACCCCTTCCCCACGCGGGAGTTGGAGGGACGAGGCGGTGGTGTCGGTGCCGGTGACGGGCCAGCTGACGGAGGTGTCGCGGTGCGCCTTCAGGCTCAGTGAGAGGCGGCCGTGGTCGGTGCGGGCGGTGACGTCGATGCCGCGCTCGGGGTAGCTCCAGCGGGCCCGCCCCTTGCCGGTGCGCGTGACCGGGCCCGGTCGGCCGAGGTCGGTGCCGGAGGCGTCGGAGAGGGTGACGTCGCGGCCGTCGCGGGTGTGGGCGCGTACGGCGAGCGAGGCGGTGTCTACGACGGCCGTGCCGCCGGTGACGGCCAGTTCGACCTGCTTGCCGTGCGGGGGCTCGGCCCCGGCGGTGAAGGCGTAGGTGGTGGCTCCGGCCGCGGCGAGGGCCAGGGCGACGGAGAGGGCGAGGAAACGGCTCTCCGACCGCCTGCGGGCGTGGCCGGGGGAGCTGATCTTGGTTGTCATAGGGATGTGAATAGTCACCTCACTTAAGAAGCTTGTAAGAAGCGCGTCAACTCTACTTACCGATGGTCCTCGTGGTACCAATACGGGCGCACGGGAACCACAGACGGCTCCCTTGCGTCGCACCACGACAACCGAACAGTGGGCCCACCCGGGCCCAGGGGGAAGAAGAGGTATCAGCGCAGTGAACCGCATGCGCACGTCCGTCGCAGTCCTGGCCACCGCAGGGGCACTCACCGCCGCTCAGCTCGGCACGGCGGGGGCCGCGTCCGCGTCGCCGAAGCCGACGCCGCGAGCCGCGTCGGCCGCTCCGAGCGCCGCTCCGCGGAGCTCCGGCTGCCCGATCGACATCGTCTACACCTCCCGTTTCCAGATCGACCGGAACGGCTGGGTGACCAACGGGGGCCTGTACTTCGGGCTGAAGAACAAGAGCACCAAGAGTTTCAAGAAGGTCAGCTTCACGGTGACCAACGTCAAGAACATCCGCTTCGGCAAGGCCACGCCGAAGGGCGGCAAGGTCACCCGCAAGACGTCGAAGACCGTCACCGTCTACGACAAGAGCCTCGCGGGCAAGGCCAAGCTCGGCGTCAAGGTGCGCACGCACCTGCTGAACACCAGGTCGTACAAGGTGAAGTTCAGCGTGCGCGGCAACGGCTGGAACTGCTCCGTCGACCAGGGCACCTGGGGCGCCTGAGTCACTCCCCGGACGCGGACCGGGGCGGCCACGCGTCGCCCCAGTCCGCGTCGCGCGCCGCGCGGTAGAGCGCGCCGTGGCGCTTGGTCACGGTCTGCCCGCGCAGCTGCTCCTCGGCCCCGCACAGGTCGAGGAGCACCTGGCCCTTGCGGATCTGGGGCCGGCGCACCACCCGGTCCCGCGGCAGGGCCGGCTCGAAGCGGGTCGCCGCGACATAGCTGAACTTCTCGTCCTCGTACGCCAGTGAGCCGCCCTTGACCTGGCGGTGCAGGGACGACCGGCTGACGCGCGCCGAGAAGTGGCACCAGTCCTTGCCGGGCTCGATGGGGCAGGCCGCGCTGTGCGGGCAGGGCGCGGCGATCCGGAAGCCCGCCGCGATCAGCTGGTCGCGTGCCTGAAGGACGCGGGTGTAGCCGTCGGGGGTGCCCGGCTCGACGATGACGACGGCCTGCGTGGCCGCGTCGGCCGCCGCGTCGACGACCGAGCGCCGGTCGGCCTCCGTCAGCTCCTTGAGGACGTACGAGACGGTGACGAGGTCGGCGGCGTCGACGGCGAGCGAGGCGCCGATACGTTCCCGCTGCCACCGCGTGGAGTTCAACTGCGGCGCGGCGGCCGCCAGTTCACGTCCCAGCGTGAGGGCGGGCTCCGCCCAGTCGAGGACCGTGACCGGGCGCTCGCCCTCCCAGGTCGCCGCGGCCGCCCAGACCGCCGCGCCGGTTCCGCCGCCCACGTCGACCTGGCTGCCCGGCGCCCACCCCTCGGGCGCCGCGTCCGCGAGCGCGCCCAGCGCGGAGCGGACCGCCTCGAAGGTCGCGGGCATGCGGTAGGCCGCGTATGCGGCGACGTCCGCGCGGTCCCGCAGGATCGGGGCGTCGGTCGGGGTCCGCCCCCGGTAGTTCTCGATCAGCCGCGCCACGGCCTGCGAGGCCTGCGTGGGCGGCATCCCGTCGAGCAGCCCGGCGAGGGCGCCGCGCAGGGTATCGGCCGGGGAGTTCAGGTCGTTCACCCAGCGATTCTACGGGGGCCGGGCCCCGTCAGGGGCGCGGGGAACTGCGCGAGCAACCACGACGCACCCGCGGTCGCCCCAGACCCGCGCCGCTACGGCGCGATCGCGTCTGCCTGCTGGCGGCCGTCCGGCGAGTGCGGGCCGCATTGGGCCGGTCGCGCAGTTCCCCGCGCCCCTGGAGGGGCGCATCACACCAGGCGCCTTACATCCGCGCCCCGCGAGCCAAGCGGGTGGCCGCCGCCGCACGAGGGGAGCTGTCCCCGGCCCGCCGCCGGGGATGCACCGTATTGGCGAGCAGCACCAGGAACGTATCCGTGGCGGGGTCGAGGACGAGGGACGTCCCCGTGAAGCCCGTGTGGCCCGCCGCGCCGCGCCCCGCCAGTTCGCCCATGAACCACGGCTGGTCGATGCCGAAGCCGAGGCCGTCGCCCATCAGCATCAGCTCGACGAAGTCGGGGCCGAGGATGCGGGCCCTGCCGTACGAGCCGCCGCACAGCAGCGTCCGGCAGAACACCGCGAGGTCACGCGCGGTGGAGAAGAGGCCCGCGTGCCCGGCCACGCCGCCCAGCGCCCAGGCGTTCTCGTCGTGCACGACACCCCGCAGCATCCCGCGGTCGGCCTTCGCCCACGGCTTGCGCTGGTCCTCCGTGGCGGCGGCGTCCGGGCGGGGCCCGAAGCCGGTGTCGGCCATGCCGAGGGGGCGGGTGATGCCCTCGCGTACGAGGACGTCGAGGGGCAGGCGGGTGACGCGCTCCAGGACGTGCTGGAGCAGCAGCATGTTCAGGTCGGAGTAGACGTACTCGCCGGGCTCGGTGGCCGGCGCCTCCGCGCGCAGGGCCGCGAGGCGCGAGGCGTCGTCCGGGCAGTCGTACAGCGGCAGCTCGGGCCGTAGCCCGGAGGTGTGCGTGAGCAGCCGGCGGACCGTGATGCCGTGCTCGGCGGCGGCCCGGAACTCGGGGGCGTACGCCCCGACGAGCGCGTCGATGCCGAGTGTGCCCCGCTCCAGCTGCTGCATGGCGGCGACGGTCGTGAAGAGCTTGGTGAGCGAGGCCAGGTCGAAGGGCGTGTCCGTGCGCGTCGGGACGCGCCATTCGCGGGGCAGCTCGACACCGGCGTCGCTCTCGGCGTCGTAGGAGGCGTACCGCACCGCCCAGCCCACGGCCTCCTCGGCGGCGATGACCGGCCCGCGGCCCGCGATCACCACGGCGCCCGCGCACCACGGGCGCGGCCCGCCCGTCAGGCCGCGCACCTCGGCGACCAGGCCGTCGATCTCGTCCGGGTCGAGGCCCGCGCGCTCGGGGGTGCCGGGGCGCAGAAGTCTGGGTGCGCTCAGTGGTCCGCCTCCTCCGTGGGCGTGTGCTGCCAGGGGCGGCACAGTCCCACGAAGCAGGCGATGGCCGCCAGCGCGCAGACCAGCTGGACGACGGCCATCGGGACGGCCGTGTCCTCGCCCGCGATGCCGACGAGCGGCGAGGCGATGGCGCCGATGAGGAAGGAGGACGTACCGAGGAGCGCGGAAGCGGAACCGGCGGCGTGCGGGGTGCGGGTGAGGGCGAGCGACTGGGTGTTGGGCATCGCCAGGCCCATCGCCGACATCAGGACGAAGAGCCCGGCGGCGACGGGGAACAGACCGGCGTCGCCGAAGACGCCGGCCGTCATGAGCAGCAGTGCCGTCGCGGCGACGGCGATGGTCGTCAGGCCGAACGCGAGCACCTTGTTCAGGCTGACGCGGCCGACGAGGATCTTGCCGTTGATCTGGCCGACGGCGATCAGGCCGATGGAGTTGACGCCGAAGAGGAGGCTGAAGGTCTGCGGGGACGCGCCGTAGATCTCCTGGATCACGAAGGGCGAGGCGGAGATGTACGCGAAGAGCGCGGCGAACGCGAAACCGCCCGCGATCATGTAGCCGGTGAAGACGCGGTCGGCGAGGAGCGTCCTCATGGTGTGCAGCGCCTCGACCGTGCCGCCGCTGTGCCGCTTCTCGGGGGCGAGGGTCTCGGGCAGGCACCGCCACACCAGGAGGGTCAGCGCGATGCCGACGCCGGTGAGGACGACGAAGATGCCGCGCCAGTCGGTGAAGCGCAGGACCTGGCCGCCGATGAGGGGCGCGACGACCGGGGCGACGCCGGAGATCAGCATCAGGGTGGAGAAGAAGCGGGCCATCTCCACGCCGTCGTACAGGTCGCGGACGACGGCGCGGGCGATGACGATGCCGGCCGCGCCCGCGAGGCCCTGGAGGAGGCGGAAGCCGATGAGGAGTTCGGCGGTGGGCGCGAAGGCGCAGATCGCGGTGGCGACGATGTAGACGAGCAGGCCGGTGAGGAGCGGGCGGCGCCGTCCCCACTTGTCGCTCATGGGGCCGACGACGAGCTGGCCGAGGGCCATGCCCATCAGGCAGGCGGTCAGGGTCAGCTGCACGGTCGCGGCGGGGGCGTGCAGGGCGTCGGTGACCTCCGGCAGGGCCGGGAGGTACATGTCCATGGAGAGCGGGGGGACGGCGGTGAGGCCGCCGAGCACGAGGGTGACCAGGGCCCCGGTGCGGCGGAGGGCGACGGAACGCTCGGGCTCCGCCGCCTTCGGTATCAGGTGCTGCTCTTCCGTGGTCTGCCCGCGCTCAGGCATAGCGCCCCTCCCGGTTGATCGGCTACGCCGTCCATGGTCGCAGCTCCGGGTGGGTGGCGAGCACCGACGTGTGTCCGGCCGCCGAGGCGCTCAGCGGCCGGACCGGCGGCTACGCGGGCCGCAGCCCCGGGTCGCCCGCCTCCGTCACGAAGGACGCCGCCGTCTTGAGGGGGGCGCCCGGCGTCGTGACCGCCGAGACCGTCTTGAAGTCCGCCCGTGCCGCGTCGGCGCCGAGCGCGACCGTCACGTATCCGCGTCGCCCGTTGTAGAACTTCAGGTGCGGGTTGGCCTTGGTGTACGTGTCCCAGTTGGCCGGCTTGTCCGCGCCGTCCTTGCCGCTCGCGATGGACGTCGCGACGATCTCCGTGCCGACGGTCCTGGACGACGGGTCGTCGAAGTCGGCCTTGATGTCGAAGGCGTAGCCGACGTGCACGTCACCGGTGAGGACCATGAGGTTCTCCAGGCCCGCGGCCTTCGCGCCCGCGAGGACCCGCCGCCGTGAGGCGCGGTAGCCGTCCCAGGCGTCCATGGAGAGCTTCGCGTTCGCGGTGAGGTCCAGCTTGCGCTGGGAGAAGGTGACCTGCTGCGGGACCACGTTCCACAGGGCGCGCGAGCGCCGCCAGCCGTCGATGAGCCAGCGCTCCTGCGTGGCGCCGGTGATGGTGCGCTTCGGGTCGTCCGTCTCGGGGCCCGGGGCGTGCGCCTTGTCGCCGTACGCCTGGTCGGAGCGGTACTGGCGGGTGTCGAGGATGTCGAACTGGGCGAGGCGGCCCCACGTCAGGCGCCGGTAGAGCTGCGCGTCGGGGCCCTTCGGCAGCTGCGGGCGGCGCAGCGGCAGGTTCTCCCAGTAGGCGCGGTAGGCGGCGGCGCGGCGCAGCAGGAACTCGGCGGGCGGGTTGCCGTTCTCGTCGATGTCGTCGGCGTAGTTGTTCTCGGCCTCGTGGTCGTCCCAGGTGACGACGAAGGGGTGCGCGGCGTGCGCGGCGCGCAGGTCGGGGTCGGACTTGTAGAGCGCGTACCGCAGGCGGTAGTCCTCCAGGGTCTGCGTCTCCTTGTTGTAGTGGGCGGGCAGCGTCCGGTCGGTGTAGCCGCGGGCGCCGCCGGCCGCGTTGACCGCGTACTCGTAGAGGTAGTCGCCGAGGTGGAAGACGACGTCGACGTCGTCCTGCGCCAGGTGCTTGTACGCGGTGAAGTAGCCGTCGTGGTACGCCTGGCAGGAGACGGCGGCGAGGGTGAGGGCGCCGGTGCGGCTGCCCGGCGCGGGCGCGGTGCGGGTGCGGCCCGTCCCGCTGACCCAGCGGCCCGTACGGAAGCGGAAGTAGTAGCCGCGGCCCGCCTCCAGGTGGTCGACCTCGACGTGCGCGGTGTGGTTGAACTCGGGGTGCGCGGTGGTCACGCCTCGTCTGGCGATCCGCCGGAAGCGGGCGTCGTGGGCGAGCTCCCAGTGGACGGGCACGCGCTTCTTGGGCAGGCCGCCGCCCGGCTCGTAGGGGGCGGGGGCGAGCCGGGTCCAGAGCAGGACCGAGGAGGGCAGCGGGTCGCCGGAGGCGACGCCGAGGGTGAAGGGGTCGTCCTTGATGCGGCGGGTGTCCAGCTCGGCGGCGCCTGCGACGCCCGCGGTGGGCAGTTCGGTGGCGAAGGCGAGCGCGGCGGCGGCGCCCGTGACGGTGAGGAAACGGCGGCGCCCCAAGTGGCGGGCGGCGGCCCTGAGCTCGGGCGAGTGCTGCTGGGCTGCGAGTGTCATGTGGCCCTCCCCTGACGATTGCTGTCAGGGGCATGTAAGTGGCGGGGGACGACGTCCGCCTGTCACGTACACAACAGCCGCATGGCGGTCGGATGATGTCCGCGTGGACGGCCCTCCCGTACGCTGCGGGGCCATGAACGCTGAGCGAACTGCCTCATCCGACGCGTCGGGAACCGTCGCGAAGACCGCCGTGATCACCGGAGCCGGCTCCGGGATCGGCCGCTCCGTCGCCGTCGAACTGCTGGCCGCGGGCTGGTCGGTGGCGCTCGCGGGCCGCCGCGTGGAGACCCTGGAGGAGACGGCCTCCCTCGCCTCCGCGAAGGACGGCGCCGTCCTGTGCGTACGGACCGACGTGTCGTGGCCGGACGACGTGGCCGCGCTCTTCACGGCCGTACGCGAGCGCTTCGGGCGCCTGGACCTGCTCTTCAACAACGCCGGTACGTTCGGTCCCGGCGGCGTCCCGGTCGAGGAGCTGCCCTACGACGCGTGGCGCCACGTCGTCGACACCAACCTCAACGGCGCGTTCCTGTGCGCGCAGGCGGCCTTCCGGCAGATGAAGGAGCAGGACCCGCAGGGCGGCCGGATCATCAACAACGGGTCGATCTCGGCCCACACCCCGCGCCCGAACTCGGTGGCGTACACGGCGACGAAGCACGCGCTGACCGGCCTGACGAAGTCCCTCTCCCTGGACGGACGCCCGTACCGGATCGCCGTCGGGCAGATCGACATCGGCAACGCCGCGACGGACATGACCGAGCGCATGCAGTCCGGGATCCTCCAGGCCGACGGCCGGCTGGCGAGCGAGCCGGTGATGGACGTCGCGGACGTGGCGCGCACGGTGCGGCACATGGCGGAGCTGCCGTTGGAGGCGAACGTCCAGTTCGCGACGGTGATGGCGACGAACATGCCGTATGTCGGGCGGGGCTGACGTCGGAGGGCGGGCGCGGTCGAGGGAGAGGTCGAGGGTGAGGGTGAAGTCAAGGGCGAGATCTCCCCAAGTGGAATAGGAAGTACCGCCTCAATCCAGGGCGGTGCGCGCCGTATGCTCAGCTCCTCTCCACGAGAATTTCACACTTGGAGCACTCCTTGCGCATACGCACCATGGCCCCCGCGATCCTCGCCGCCACCGCCCTGTCCGTGTCCCTGCTCGCCGCGTCGCCCGCCTCGGCGGCGACGGCGCGCCACCAGGGCGGGCTGCACCTCGGCTACATCCAGTACGACAGCCCCGGCCGGGACACCCGTTCCAACTCCTCGCTGAACGCGGAGTGGGTGAACATCCACAACAGCGGCCGGTCCGCGGTCCAGCTCAAGGGCTACAAGCTCAAGGACAACACCGGCTACACCTACACCTTCGGCAGCTACCGGATCGGCGCCGGCAAGACCGTCAAGGTCCGCACGGGCAAGGGCACCGACGCCTCCGGCGTGCGCTACTGGCGCCGCGGCAGCTACGTCTGGAACAACACCTCCGACAAGGCCCGCCTGGTCAGGCCGAGCGGCTCGCTCCAGGACTCCTGCTCCTGGACGCGGAGCGACCGCGGGACCAAGAACTGCCACTGACCACCGCCGAGGGGGGCAGGGTGACCGCTCCGCGGTGGACGGGCCCGCGGTTGGGGCCGCGGGAATGACCCGGGCCGCGGAACGGTTGCCCTGCGACATGACGACGAAGAGCCCAGCCGACGCCTCCCCCGACGGCCTCCCCGCCCCCACCCCCTCTCCCGAGGTGCTGCGCTACACGGCGTTCGCGACCGATCCCGCGGGCGGCAATCCGGCGGGGGTCGTCCTCGACGCGGCCGGGCTCGACGACGGGGCGATGCTGGCGATCGCGGCGGAGCTCGGGTACAGCGAGACGGCGTTCCTCACCAGGCCCGCCGACGCCCGCGCCGGACTCCCTTACACGGTCCGCTACTTCAGCCCCAGAGCCGAGGTCCCCTTCTGCGGGCACGCCACCGTCGCCGCCGCGGTGGCCCTCGCCGAGCGGGACGGGGCGGGTGACTTCGTCTTCGGGACGCGGGCGGGCGCGGTGCCCGTGACCGTCTCCGCCGAGGGCGGGACGGTGCGCGCGACGCTCACCAGTGTCGCGCCGTACGTCGAGGAGGCCGCGCCGGACGACGTGACCGAGGCGCTCGCCGCGCTCGGCTGGGGCGCCGGCGAACTGGACGCCGGGCTGCCGCCGCGCGTCGCGTTCGCGGGCGCCCGCCATCTGGTCCTCGCGGCGGCGACCCGCGCGCGGCTCGCCGACCTCGACTACGACTTCACCCGCCTGGAGACGCTGATGCGGTGCCTCGACCTCACGACCGTACAACTGGTGTGGCGGGCCTCGGAGCTGGTCTTCCACACACGGGACCCGTTCCCGGTGGGCGGCGTCGTGGAGGACCCGGCCACGGGCGCGGCAGCGGCGGCCTTCGGCGCGTACGCCCGTGAACTCGCCCTGGTCCCCACCGAATCGGTCCTCACCCTCCACCAGGGCGAGGACATGGGCCGCCCCGGCGTACTGACGGTGACGCTGCGGGACGGGGACGAGCGGATACGGGTGAGCGGGACGGCGACGCGGCTCCCACGGTAGGCGTCGCCTTCAGGGACCGCGGCCTGCTTGCTCAGTGGCCGGCGACAGCCACCCGGACTCCCCGACGGCCCGTAGCCGACGACCGGCTCCCTTCGCGGCCCTCGGCCGGACGCCGCCACGACTCACACCCGGCTCCCGCCACGGCCCGTGGCCGTCGCCCGGCTGCATCCCGGTCCACGGCGGGACACCGTCCCGCTCCGTCAGGCCTGGCCCGTTTCGAAGCGGGAGATTTTGCCTGCGTCGTCGACCGTGAAGTACCACTTCGTCCGCATCTCGCCCCATGTGTCGTTGCGGTAGCTGACAAGGAGGGTGCGGCCGGCGTCGGACTCCGATTCGACGTCCATGTGGCCGTTGGAGGAGAAGACCTCGCGGTCGGTCCACTCGGCGATGTTCCGGTCGGAACCGTCGTCGGACATGGTCGCGCCGGGGGCGAGCAGCGCCTCGAAGGCGTCCTTGTCGTGGGCGTTGACCGCGGCGACGAAGGCCCGGACCGTGGGGTCTCCGAGCCGGTTTACCTGAATGCTCATGGGCCCACGGTCACACCGGGCCGAACGCCCCGCCACCGGGAAAGCCAAGGGCACAGGGGCCCTCACCCGGACGGCCGCGCGGGCCGGGTGCCCGGCGCCGGTCCGGCGGACGGTGGGAGAGGACCGTACGGCGCGAGCCGACCCA
Source organism: Streptomyces sp. NPDC003379 (assembly GCF_053589195.1). Classification (NCBI taxonomy): domain Bacteria; kingdom Bacillati; phylum Actinomycetota; class Actinomycetes; order Kitasatosporales; family Streptomycetaceae; genus Streptomyces; species Streptomyces sp. NPDC003379. The sequence continues at coordinate 131,219 of NZ_JBSFRK010000010.1, forward strand.
CCGACCCGGGAGCCCTGATGACCTGCTCATGCCTGGACCGACGCGACCTCGGGCTGCTGCTGCTGCGCGTGGGGACCGGAGGGGTGCTCGCCGCGCACGGCGCCCAGAAGCTGTTCGGCTGGTTCGGCGGCGGCGGCCTCCAGGGCACGGGCGCCTGGATGGAGTCCATCGGATACGTGCCCGGCAAGGTGAACGCCATGGTCGCGGGGGTCGCCGAAGCGGGCGGCGGCACGCTGCTCGCCCTCGGCCTCGCCACCCCCGCGGCCGGCTCCGCGGCGGCGGGCGCGATGGCGGGCGCCTCGGCCGTGCACACGCCGAACGGCTTCTTCAGCCAGGGCGGCGGCTACGAGTACCCGGCGTTCCTCGGCATGGTCTCCGCGGCCCTCGCCGTCACGGGCCCCGGCCGCTACTCCGCCGACCACGCCCTCGGCCACTCCCTCAACCGCGGCTGGATGGTCCCGGCCGCGCTCGCCGGTACGGCGGTGGGGGTGCTGGTGACGCTGGGCGCCAGGAACAAGAAGGTCCGCGAGCAGGGCGAGGGCGCCTCGTCCGGGGCCTAGAGCGGACACGGCCCGGTCGCCGTGGCAGGCTGCGGGCCATGAACGACTCCCCCCGAGCTGTGGGACACCATCGGCCGTCTGCACGGCTGGCTGGAGTCCCACAATGAACGCACGCCTCAAGAGGCGCTCCTGCTCCGCATGTTGAAGCTCTCCGAGGAGGTCGGCGAGGTCGCGCAGGCGGTCATCGGCGCGACCGGCCAGAACCCGCGCAAGGGCACCACCCACACCTGGGACGACGTCCAGGCCGAGCTCTGCGACGTCGTCGTGACGGCCATGGTCGCGCTGCGCACCCTCACCCCGGACGCGGAGGCCGTGTTCGCCGCGCATCTGCGCCGCGTCGCCGAGCGGTCGGAAATCGTTGTGCGGGAGGGCGGTTGAAGGGTTAGCGTCGCCCGCCATGACCACTGACTCCGGACTTCCGCCGCGGCTCACCCGTCTCTCCTTCCACGGCCCCCTCTCCGAAGCCCGCGCGCGGCGCATCGTGGAGCGGCTCGCGGCGACAGGGCCCCGTACGGTCCTCGACCTCGGCTGCGGCTGGGGCGAGCTGCTGCTCCGTGTCCTCGAAGCCGCGCCGGACGCCACCGGCGTCGGCGTGGACATCAAGGCCGACGACCTGGCACGCGGCCGCGCCGCCGCCAAGGAACGCGGCCTGGACCACAGGGCCGTCTTCGCCGAGGAGTCGGCGACGGACACCACGCGCGGCCCGGCCGACATCGTGCTCTGCCTCGGCGCGACCCAGGCGCTCAGCGCCGCCGCGCTGCCCCGCGTGGCGACGGTCGAGGCCCTGCGCGCGCTGCGCGGCCTGGTGAACCCCGGCGGCCGGGTGCTCCTCGGCGAGGGCTTCTGGCAGCGCACGCCCACCGAGGGCGAGCTCGCCGCGATGTGGCCGGACGCCCGCGCCGACGAGCATCTGCTCCTCGGCGATCTGGTGGACGCGGCGATCGAGGCGGGGTTCCGCCCGCTGTGGGTGGAGACGGCGAGCGAGGAGGAGTGGGAGGAGTTCGAGTCCGGCTACCGCTGCGACGCCGAGGAGTGGCTCGCCGCACACCCGGACCACCCGTCGGCGGCCGCGACGCGGACGAGCGTCGACGCACAGCGCTCCAGCTGGCTGCGCGGCTACCGCACCGTGCTCGGGATCACGTATCTGACCTTGGCCCCGGTCGGCTGAGGCGGGTTAGGGTCGCGCGGTAACGGCGGCACGGAACGTCACGGCAGTCATGGAGAGAAGAGGGCCACGCACGATGGGCGCGAGGGTCACGGCGGTCAGCAGCAACGCGACGTACTCGTTCAGCAAGCCGAACCGCGAGAGCGTCACACTGCTCGCCGGGCTCGGCGTCGAGGGAGACGTGCACGCCGGGGAGAAGGTCAAGCACCGCTTCCGTGTACGGCAGGACCCGGACCAGCCCAACCTGCGCCAGGTCCACCTCATCCACGAGGAGCTCTTCGACGAGCTGGCGGCGGACGGCTTCACCGTGGCGCCGGGCGAACTCGGCGAGAACATCACCACGCGCGGCGTCGACCTCCTCGCCCTGCCCACCGGCGCGCTGCTGCACATCGGCGGGTCCGCCGTCGTGGAGGTCACGGGGCTGCGCAACCCCTGCCGCCAGATCGACGACTTCCGGGCCGGACTGATGAAGAAGGTCGTCGGACGCGGCAAGGACGGCGCCGTCGCCCACAAGTCGGGCGTCATGAGCGTGGTCCGGCAGGGCGGTGAGATCCGCCCCGGCGACGCGGTCGAGGTCGTCCTCCCGGAGGGCCCGCACCGCCCCCTGAAGACTGTCTGAGGACTCCACCCGCTCACTGGAGCCCCGGCTCAGAGCCCCTGCCCGAACCACGTCTCGGCGAGCGCCTCCAGCGTCGGCTCGGGCGGATCGGGCAGTTCCCGCATGTACCAGGGCAGGTGGCTGTACACGTGGAGCAGCGTGTACGCGAGGAGTTGGCGTGGATCGTACGTCGTTCCGTACTCCTTCATGAAGCGCGGCAGGAGTCCCGGCTCGGCCCGGGTGACGAAGACTCCGACGCCCACGAAGTCGTACGCCGGGTCGCCGATCATCGCGGGCTCGAAGTCGAAGAGGCCGGTGAGCCGCCAGTGGTCGGCCCGGTCGACGACCAGGTGCTGGCGCATGAACTCGGTGTGCAGCAGGGAGCGCCCACCGCGGCCCCCACCGCGCCCGTCGGCGGGCAGCGGCACGGAGTCCAGGAAGTCGGGGATCTGCTCCAGCCAGCTCTCCGGCAGTGAGCGCTCGCGCTGGCGGTCCACCGCGCCGACACGCTGTCCGGCGAGGAAGGCGTCCCAGTCGCCGGGCCCGAGGACGTCGGTGAGCGGCTCGGGATCCAGCGCGTGCAGCGCCGCGAGGGCCTCCGCCGCCTCGGCGATGATCCGCTCCCGGTCGGCGCGCGGGATGTCCGGCCAGGCGGTGGCGAGGCCCTCGCCGGGCAGGCGGGACATCAGGACGTAGCGCCAGCCGTTCTCGTACGCGCCCACGTCGTGCATCTGCGGGGTGAGGACCGGCAGCCTGCCCTGGACGTGGGTCAGCACGCGGGCCTCAGTGGTGGCGTCCTCGGCGTCCACCGCGGGGAAGAGCTTCAGGACATGCCGGCCACCGACCGCGTAGACAGGAACGGAGCCCTCCGGGTAGCGCGTCAGGGGCTCGCCCGCCAGCCCCAGCCTCGCGCACAGGTCCTCGGCCCCGGGGCGCATGACCGCTTCATCAGGGATGACGCGGTCACATTCTTCGTCGGTGTTCACCTCGGGCAGCATGACCGGCACCGTAGTGTCCGGCGAAGCCCGCGGCGACCGGTTTTCGGCGGCGGTGGCGCGGGCGGCAACCTCAGGACCGCAGGACATCAAGGTCTTAAGAGACCTCAGAAGACGAACGGTCCCGGCGTCTGCGCCGACGTGGCGTTGCAGGTCACGGTGATGCCGAAGACGACGATCTTCAGGGTCTTCCCTTCGAGGCTGTCGCCCGCGGCGACGGTCCCGGTGAGCGGTCCGGTGGAGACGGGGCCGCCCGAGGGGATGGCGGGGTTGGAGTTGCCGGTGAAATCGGTGGTCCCGGCGCCGTTCTTGGTGAGGGTGAGGGTGGAGTTGACGGAGCCCGCGCCGAGGTCGATGGGGGCCGTGATCGCCGAGGTGGACACCTCGATGGTCGCGTCGGTGCCGTCCTGGGCGGCGGTGAGCGTCGCCGTTCCCGCGCCGTACGATCCGCAGTCGAACGAGACGGTGGCGGTCTGCGGCTCCACCGCCCCGGCCGCGGGTGCCATCGCGAGCGCGCCGACGGCGAGTGCGCCGGCGCACAGGACCGAGCCGATCCCTCTGCTGAATATGGACAGGGACAGGGATGGGAATAGGGACGGGGACGTGCCGTGTCGCATGGGGGGCCTGCCTTCGTTGGCCAGAGGGTGGGGGGACGATACCGGCCGCCCGGCGCCCGACTGACGGACAGTCAGGCAACCGGATCGTCGCCCATTGAGACACAGCCCACCAGAGGTCACAAGGCAGACCCCCATGATTCTTGACATGCCACGACCAAATTCGGCCGCTCAGCCCTCGCTCTCGCCCTCCCCCGCTTCCGCTTCCGCTTCCGCTTCCGCTTCCGCTTCCGCGACACCCTCGGCCAAGAGCTCGACGTACGCCGTGGTCCACCCCTCGGCCGTGGCCCGGTCCCACAGGTCGGTCGAGTACTCCAGGTAGCCGGAGAGGACGTCGCCCGTCGGGATCAGACCGAAGTTGAACTCGGAGCGCGCGCCGGGGACCGCGAGGTCCTCCACCGCCGTGGTCAGGCCCGGCAGTTCGATGTCCGTCTCCAGCGAGCTCTGGTACTGGAAGCCGAGCGGCAGCCGGTCGGGGACCTCGGTGCCCAGCGCTTCCCGCAGCTCCTCCGCCACCACCCGGATCGGCGTGGCGTGGTCGATGGCCTCGACCGCACTGCGCGCCACCTGGTCCACCAGCGCGCCGAACGAGTCGGCCTCGCCGCCGCGAATGCGCAGCGTGAAGGACGACACCGTGCAGGCCGCGAGCGCCTCGAACTCCCGCCGCTCGCGGTTGGCGAAGGAGATGGCGAGAACGACGTCCGGCTCGTCCGCCACCTTCGCGACCATGCGTGCCAGGGCCGCCGCCGTCACCACGAAGGGCGTCGTACGGTGCCGTCGCGCCACCGCCTCCACGCCCGCCCGCACGGACCGCTCCACCGTGAACAGCACCACGTCACCCGCCCCGCTCAGCTCCTTCGGGCGGGGCCGGTCCAGTGGCAGCGGCAGGGCGAAGGGGGCGCCCGCCAGCTGCCGGGCCCAGTAGTCGACCAGGCGGCTCTTGTCCTGGGTCCGGCCGCGCTCGCGCTGCCAGCGCGCGTACTCGCCGGGCTGCGGTACGCCGTCCGCCAGGCCGTGCGGCTCCCCGGTGGCCGCCGCCCGGTACAGCGCGGCCAGTTCGCGCAGCAGGATGCTGACCGACCAGCCGTCGCAGGCGGCGTGGTGCAGGACGAAGAGCAGCGCCCAGCGGTCGTGGTCGGTGCGCAACAGGCGGAACGCGGGGGCCAGTTCCGCCCGTATGTCGAACGGGGCCGCCGCCGTCTCCGCCGCCAGGCGCTCCGCCTCCGCCTCCGCCTCGCCCACCGAGCCGTGGCGCGCGAGCAGGTCCTCCTCCGGCAGCTCGACCGGCCGGGGGCGCAACGCCTCCTGCCGCCACTCCCCCGCGTCCTCGTCCTCCACGAGACGGGTGCGCAGACCTTCGTGGCGCGCGACCAGTTGGGTCAGCGCGGTGCGCAGGGCCGGTACGTCCAGCGCTCCCGTGAGGGTCAGGCGCATCGCCACGTTGTAGATCTGCGGGCGGGGGTGGGTCAGGTGCCGGGTGATGAAGGCGCTCTGCTGAGCGGTGACGGGAGCGGTGCCGATCACGTCGTCGCTCGGGCCTTCGCCCGCCGCCCCGCCCGAAAGGTACGCCGCCATCGCGCGCAGCGTGGGCTCCTCGTAGAAGCGGGCGACGGGGTACTCGACGCCGAACTCCTCCCGCACGCTGTTGGCGAGGCGGATGGCCGTGATGGAGTGGCCGCCCAGTTCGAAGAACGAGGCGTCGGGGCCGACCGCGCCCGCCTCGGTCTCGAACTCCTCGGCCCACAGCTGCCGCAGCCGCGCTTCGACGTCCTGCCGCCGGGCGGAACGCATGGGGGCGGCGGGTGAGGTCGTCGGGGGCGAGGTGGTCAGGGAGGGCGCGGGCAGCGCGGCGCGGTCCAGCTTGCCGTTCGCGGACAGCGGGAGCGCGGGCAGTACGGCCCAGGCGCGCGGCACCAGGTGGTCGGGCAGCCGTGCGGCCAGTTCCGCCGTGAGGCGGTCGGCCAGCTCCTGGGACCGTGCCGTCATCGCCACCGTCGCCCCCACCGGGACGACGTAGGCGACGAGCCGGGCGTCGCCCCGCCGGTCGCGGCGGGACAGGACGGCCGCTTCGGCGACCCCCGGCAGACCGTTGAGGGCCCGCGCGACCTCCTCGGGCTCGACGCGGAAGCCCCGTATCTTCACCTGGTCGTCGGAGCGGCCCCGGAACTCCAGGACACCCGCCTCGTCCCAGCGCACCAGGTCACCGGTGCGGTACATCGGCTCGGCGCCGCCAAGGGGATCGCGGACGAAGCGCTCGGCCGTCAGGTCGGGCCGGCCCAGATAGCCGGTGGCCACGCCGGGCCCGCCGACGTACAGCTCCCCCACCTCCCCGGCGGGCACCTCGCGGCCGCCTGCGTCGAGCACCCGCAGCGTGACGTTGTCCACGGGCCGGCCGATCGGGATCGGGGCCGGGGCCTCGGAGGTGCCGTGAGTACGGGAGGTGCCGCAGGGCTCCACCGTGTGGGCCGTGCAGAGCACCGTCGCCTCGGTGGGTCCGTACACGTTCACCGTCTCGTACGGAGCGCCGGGGCGCGGCCGGGTGCGCAGCACGTCGCCGCCGAGCAGCAGGTACCGCAGCGGCGGCTGCCGGTCGTCCGGCAGCGCGAGGACCGCCTCGCCGAGCGCGGTCGGCACGATGGAGAAGGTGATCCGGTGGTCCGCGTACCAGCGGGCCAGCGCGGCCGGGTCCTTGCGGACCGTCTCGTCGGCGACGACGACCGTGGCGCCCGCGGTCAGCGCGGGCCAGATCTCCAGCACGGCGGCGTCGAAGCCCTGGCCGCAGACGGCCGCGGCGCGGTCGTCCGCGGTGAACCCGAAGCGCTCGTGGTGCCACTGGCACAGGTCCACGACGGCCCGGTGCGGGATGGCCACGCCCTTGGGGGCGCCGGTGCTGCCGGAGGTGTAGATGGCGAGGCAGAGGGAGTCGGGGTCGGGGTCGGGGTCGTCCGCCGGGACCTCGGCGGAGGCGGGTGCCACGGCGTCGACGTCCACCACCGCGGTGCCCTCCGGCGGCGTCGGCCGCTCGTCCGCCCGCCCGTCACCGTTCACCACCAGGACCCGGGCGCCGCTCTCCGCGAGGATCGCCTCGGCGCGGGCCCGGCCCTGGCCGGGGTCCAACGGCACATAGCCACGGCCCGACTTGAGGGCGGCGAGCATGGCGACGATCAGGTCGATGCCGCGCGGCAGCCAGAGGGCGACCGGTGCTCCGCTCCCGGCCGACCCGCGCAGGACGGCCGCGAGCCGCTCGGCGCGCTCGTCCAACTCGCGGTACGTCAGCGTCTGTTCGCCGCCGACCACGGCGGTGCGGTCGGGCGCCACCTCGGCCCACCGCGACGCCAGGGAGTGCACGGTGGCGCGGGTCCGCTGCCGTACGGGCCCGCGCCGCCACGCGTCGGGCACCGCGCTTCCGCCGCCCACCGCCTCCGCGAGGACGTCACGGAACGTACCGAAGAGCGCGTCGACCGTCGCCTCGTCGAACAGGTCCGCGTTGTACTCCAGGTGGCAGCGGACGCCGTCCGGCTGGTCGGTGAAGTACACGCTGAGGTCGGTCAGCGCCTTGTCGGGGCCGGAGTCGAGCGGGGTCGCCCGCACCCCGGGCAGGTCGAAGCGGAAGGGGTCGCCGGTCTCGAACTCGGCGAGCGTCTGGAAGACGGGGGTCCGGTCGAGTGCCCGCGCGGGTGCCAGCTCCCGGACGACCGCCTCGAAGGGCACGTCGGCATGGTCGTACGCGTCCAGGGCGACCGCGCGCACCCGGTCGAGGAGCGTGCCGAAGTCCGGGTCCCCGGAGAGGTCGATCCGCAGCGCCAGGGTGTTCACGAAGAACCCGACGACGTCCTCGTACGGGGGCCTGCGGTCGGACATGGGGGTGCCGATGACGAGGTCGTCCTGGCCGGTGACGCGGCGCAGCGCGGCCGCGTATCCGGCGAGCAGTGTCATGAAGAGGGTGCTGCGCCGCTCACGGCTGTACTTCTTCACCCCTGCCGACAGTTCGGGGGTGAGCGTGCGGAACAGGGCTCGGCCGTTCGACGTCATCACGGCGGGCCTCGGCCGGTCGGTGGGCAGGTCGAGGACGGGCAGGTCGCCGTCGAGCGCCTTCTTCCAGTACGCGAGGTCCTCCGCCGCCTTCGTGTCGGCGAGGTCGGCGAGGGAGCCGAGCTGGCGGCGGGCGTGATCGGCGTACGTATGGGTGAGGTCGGGGAGGTCGGCGGCCGGGGCGCCCGTGAGCCGCGCGCGGTAGAGGGCGGAGACGTCGCGGGCGAGTACGGCGGCCGACGCCGCGTCCATCACGATGTGGTGCAGGGACAGGACCAGGACGTGCCGCTCGGCGCCCAGCCTGACGAGGCGGGTGACGAACAGGGGCCCCTCCGCCAGGTCGAAGCGGCGCTCGCTCTCCGCCTTGAGGGTGTCGGCGACCGCTCCGCCCCCGCCTGCCGTGCCGTCGACGACCGCGAAGTCCACCTCGCCCGGCGCCCGCGCGAACTGCCGCGCCTGGCCCGCCACTTCGCGGAAGACCGTACGCAGCTGCTCGTGCCGCGCGGTCAGCGCGCACAGGGAGGACCGCAGCGCGTCGACGTCGACCGGGCCTTCCAGCTCGATGGCCTTGACCTCGTTGTACGCGGTGCGGCCGGGGAGCATCCGCTCCAGGAACCAGATCCGCTGCTGGCCGGGCGACAGGGGCGCGCCGGGGTCGGGCGCCGGGGCCGGTGCGGGCGCGGCCTCCGTGCAGGAGCGGCGCAGCGCGTCGAGGTGGACGAGGCCCGCGTGCATCGCGGCCGGCTCCACACCGAAGTCGACCAGCGCGACGACCTCGTCGGCGCCCGCGCCACGCACCTCCTCCACGACCGGCCGCACGCTCTCGGGGCTGCCGATGAGGGCGCGCTGGTCGCAGTAGCGGTCGTAGGCGCGGCGGAATACGACGTCCAGGTCGTCCTCCGTCATCGCCGACAGGTCGACCTGCTGGCCCAGGCTGTTGGCGACGCCGCCGAACAGGGACAGGGACGCCCGCATGTACCGCGACAGCGGCTCGCGGGCCTCGGCGCGCGCCGCCGCGTGGTCCTCGGCGAGGTAGGTGTGCAGGAGCACGGCCACGTGCCCCGCGTCCGGGTCCAGGCCGTGCTCGGCGCGCGTACGGCGGTAGAGCGCGATGTTCTCCCGGAGCTGGTCGACGCCCTGCGTCATGAGGTTGGTGACGATGCCGAGGTCGTGGCGTGCGGCCAGCTCGTACGAGGCCGGGTTGCCGACGACGGCCGTGTACATGGGCGGGGCGTCCTGGACGGGGCGCGGGAACAGGCGCAGGTCGCTCTCCCCGTCGCCGGTGGTGCGGCGCACGGCGTCGCCGCGCCACAGCTTCCGCACCTCCGCGACCTGTTCGTACATCGTCTCCTTGTGGGAGCCGAAGCGTTCGGGGAAGAAGACGAAGTCGTTGGAGTGCCAGCCGCTGGCGCAGCCGATGCCGATCCGGCCTCCGGAGAGGTTGTCGACCATCGACCACTCCTCGGCCACGCGGATCGGGTCGTGCAGGGGGAGCACGACGGAGCCCGCGTTGATGCGGATGCGGTCGGTCTCGCGGGCGAGCGCGGCGGCGAGTACGACCGGGTTGGGGAAGAGGCCGCCGAAGGAGTGGAAGTGCCGCTCGGGGATCCACAGGGAGTGGAAGCCGTTGCGGTCGGCGAAACGGGCGGTCTCCAGGAGGTGGTCGTACTTGCCGTGCCCGGGGGCCGTCTTCTCGTCCTGCGGGTAGTCGCCGAAGAAGTAGACGCCGAAGTCGAGGGGGCGGGTGGGGGGTGGCGGGGCCTTCACCTCGGCTCGCGGGGCGGCGGCGGCCGCGGCGCCGTTCCAGGCCATGGCTTGAGGCTTGGGCTTCGCTGCTGTGGTGACTGGGGTCGCCTTCGCCTTCACCTTCGCCTTCGTCTTCGTACGGAAGAAGCCCGCGTCGCGCAGCTCCCGCAGCGAGCCCTTCACCGCGTCCACGATGAACTCGACGTCACCGTCGGAGTGTTCGGTGGAGAGGAAGAAGTTGCGCCACTCCCACACGTGGACGCCGCGCAGCATCAGATGGTGGTAGAGCAGCTCCATGTCCGCGCGGTGCTCGAACCGGAACATCGAGCCGAAGTGGCTCATGCTCAGGGCGAACTCCTCCGCCTCGAAGAAGGCGTTGAGCGTGCCCGCCAGCTCGTCGGTGCGGGCGTTCAGCCGCTCCTGGAGCCTCGGGCTGTGCTCCTTGAGGTGGGCGAGCACGGCGCGCGTGGCGACCATCGACACGGGGTGCTGGATGTACGTACCGCCGAAGAACGTCGTGTCGGCCGCCGGATAGCTGTCGTCCCCGTAGCTCCAGTGGCCGCCGTCGATGCCGTCCATGATGTCGGCCCGACCGGCGATGGCCCCGATGGGGAAGCCGCCGCCGAGCAGTTTGCCGTAGGTGGCGAGGTCGGGGGTGACGCCGTAGAGCTCCTGGGCGCCGCGCGGCGCGGGGCGGAAGCCGGTCAGCATCTCGTCGAAGAGCAGCACGATGCCGTGCCGCCGGGTGATCTCCCGCAGCCGCCGTACGAACGCGGCGGGCCGCAGCGAGGGGTGGCGGCTCTGCACCGGCTCGACGACGACCGCCGCGATGTCGCCCGCCTGCCGCTCGATGACGGCGAGGCTCTCCTCGCTGCCGTACGGCAGGACGAGCAGGTCGGCGACGGCGTTGTGCGGGACGCCCGCGGACATCGGGACGGTGGTGAGGCCCTCGCCGCCGGTGCGCGGGGAGCGGCCGAGGACGTTGTCGTTGTGGCCGTGGTAGGAGCCCTCGAAGGTGATGATGCGGGAGCGGCCGGTGGCGGCGCGGGCGAGGCGGATGGCGGCGGAGTTCGCCTCCGTACCGGAGTTGGCGAAGGCGACGCGCTCCATGCCGGTCAGCTCGGCGAGCAGTTCGGCGGCCTCCCCGGTCTCGACGTTGCGGGGGCCGAGCTGGATGCCGCGCGAGAGGTGCTCGCGTACCGCTTCGGAGACGAAGGCGGGCTCGTGGCCGAAGAGCAGCACGCCGAAGCCCATGGTGATGTCGACGTAGCGGTTGCCGTCGATGTCCTCCAGCCACGAGCCGTGCGCACGCCGGCCCGCGATGGGGTACAGCATCTCCTTCGTGCTGCTGCGGAACCCGACCGCCGCCCGGCTGTCGGCGAGCACCCGCCGGTAGCGCTGGGCGATCCGCTTCGACGTCGGCGTCTTGGTGGTGTAGCGGCGCACGAGGTCGTCGAGGTGGGCCCGCTGGGTGTCGGGCGAGCCGCCGCGGACCATGCCGGAGGCGCGGGGCACCTCCAGGCGGGGCCCGTGCTGGGCGGGCCGGGCCGCGGGCCGCTCCTCCTCGGGTGCCGCCGGGGCCCCCATCTGGCGGGCGATGCGCTGCGAGAGCTCGGCCATCGCGGCGAGGTCCTGGTCGACCGCCGCGGAGACGGAACTCCGGGCGCCGCCGCTCATCGGTCGGTCCGGGTGGTCTCGGTGGCCTGAGCCGTCTGGGCCGCCAGCAGTTGAGAGAGCTGGCCCATCAGTTGGAGCTGCATCTGGGAGAGCTGGTGGACCTGGCGTACGAGGTCCTCGACTTCGCGGCGAGTGGCGTACTCGACGGGGGCGGGGCCAGTGACCGGGGCGGGGGCGGCCACAGCGGGCGCAAGCGGCTCACGCACGGAGGGCGTCGGGACGACCGGCACCGGCATGGACGGCGCAGGCACCGGCGGCACAGGCGCGGCCGGGGCCGGGGCCGGGGCCGATGGCGCGCTCTGCGCGGCCACCGCCACCGTCGCACTCGACCCCGCACCCACACCCACACCCACACCCACACCCCCCATCTTCCGTACGATGATCAGTGCGAGCCCCTTCGCCGAGCCCGCCTCCTCGAAGAGCTCCCGCATCGACACCTTGACCCGGTGCTCCTCCTCCAACTCGCGCAGCACGCCGATCATTTGCAGCGAGTCCGCGCCGAGGTCGAAGAAGGACGCGTCCTCGGCTATCTCGCTCGTGTCGTAGCTGAGGTGCTTCGCGGTGACCTTGATGATGTGCTGGAGCACGCGCTCGACCGCTGCCCCTGCCTCGTCCTGTGCCACTTCGGCCCCATCCCTTGCCGGTTGTGCGGACCGGAGAAGATGGTTCTCCGTCCCTGTCCAGTAGTCCTTGTGCTGGAATCGGTAGCCGGGCAGGGGAATTCTGCGGCCCGCCCCGCCCATGAAAGTCCGCCAGTCGACCGGCGCCCCGCCCCGGTAGAGGCCGGCGGCCGCGTCCCAGAGCGGTCCGAGTCCGGCGCCGCGCCGCAGCGTCGGATACGCGGCCCGATCCGGCAGCTCGCGCCGCGCGAGCCCGCTGAGCGTGGTGTGCGGGCCCAGCTCAAGCAGCGTGCCCACGCCCGCGTGCGACGCGCCGATCTCTCGCAGGGCGTCGGCGAACCGCACCGGCTCACGTGCCTGTCGTACGAGGTAGTCGGCGTCCGGGAGCCAGCCGGGTGGCCGGGTGCGCCCGTCGAGGCCGCTCACGAACGGCACCTCGCACGGCCTGAACCCCACCTCGGCGCACAGCTCGCGCAGCCCGTCGAGCACGGGGTCCATCAGGGCGGTGTGGAACGCGTGCCGCACCGGCAGCTCCCGCGCCGGGATCCCGCGCCCGTCCAGCAGGGCCATGAGGGTCTCCACGGCCGCGACCGGGCCCGCGAGCACCTGGCTGCGGACGCCGTTGGTGACGGCGATCTCGATGCCGGGCACCTCGGCGGCCAGTTCCCCCGCCACGCGCTCTTCGACCGGCACCGCGACCATCGCGCCGGGCGCGCAGTGGCGGCGCATCAGCGTGCCGCGCCCGGCGGTCAGGCGGAGCCCGTCCTCCATGGAGAGCGCTCCGGCCGCGTACAGCGCCGCGTACTCCCCCACGCTGTGCCCCGCCACCACGTGCGGCGCGATCCCGGCCGCTTCCCACAGGCGCACGAGCGCGCACTGCAGGGCGAAGAGCGCGGGCTGCGCCACCTCGGTGGGCCAGACGGGCTCGGCCCCGGGTCCGGTTCCAGGACCGGGCCCCGCCCCGAGCAGCGGGGCCAGCAGGCTGTCGCCACCGGTGAGTGCGGCGTACTGGCGTTCACAGGCGTCCAGGACCTCTCGTACGACGGTGAAACGCCCGTGGAGGAGGCGTGCCGTGCCGCGGTGGAGGCTGCCCTGCCCCGTGAAGAGGAACCCGGTGTCGACCGCGTCCGTGCCGCTCGCACCCGGCCGCGGGTCCGCGAGCCAGGCGTCGAGGGCGCCGGTGAGCGCGGCGACGGTGTCGCCCCGTACCGCGAGGCGGTGCCTGCGGTGGGCGCGGCCGAGCGCCAGCGTCGTCACGAGGTCGGCGGGGTGCGTGCCGGGGTGCGCGCGCAGGTGGTCGCGGACGGCGAGGGCGTTGTCGGCGAGCGCGGCCTCGGTGTGGCCCGCGACGACCAGGATGCCCGGGGGCGGTGGGGTGTCGCCGACGGGGCGGGGCGCGGGCTCGGGGGCCTCTTCCAGGACGACGTGGACGTTGGTGCCGCCGACGCCGAACGAGCTGACGCAGGCCCGGCGCGGACCGTCGCCGCGCGGCCAGGGCCGTGCGGAGTCGGGGATGTAGAAGGGGCTGGCCGCGAGGTCGAGGGCGGGGTTGGGGCGGCGGAAGTTGGCCATCGGCGGGATGACGCCGTGCCGCAGCACGAGCAGCGCCTTGATCAGGCTCGCCAGCCCCGAGCACACGTCCAGGTGCCCGATGTTGGCCTTGACCGAGCCGAGCGCGCAGTAGCCGGTGCGGTCGGTGTCGGCGCGGAACGCGGCGGTGGCGCCCTCGAACTCGATCGGGTCGCCCTTGAACGTGCCGGTCCCGTGCGTCTCCAGGTAGCCGACGGTGCCCGCGTCGACGCCCGCCCGCTCCAGGGCGCGCCGGATGGCGCCCCGCTGGCCGTCGGCGCTGGGGGCGGTGAACGCCCGCTTGTCCGCGCCGTCGTTGTTGACGCCCCAGCCCCGGATGACGCCGTGGATGTGGTCGCCGTCGGCGACGGCCCGGTCGAGGCGCTTGAGTACGACGGCCGCCACGCCGGTGCCGCCGACGGTGCCGTCCGCGTCGGCGTCGAAGGGCCGCAGGGAACCGCTCTTGGAGAGAATGGAACCCTTGACGTACTGGTAGCCGAGGACCTGCGGCACATGGATGGCGGTGGCGCCCGCCACCGCGATGTCGCACTCGCCATAGGCCACGGACTGCGCGGCGAGGTACACGGCCGCCAGCGAACTGGAGCACGCCGTCTGGACGTTGACGGCCGGGCCGGTCAGACCCAGGCGGTAGGCGACGCGGTTGGCGGTGAAGTCGGTGAAGTTGCCGACGGTGATCTGGAGCCCGGCGACCCAGTCCGCGACGCCCTCCGGCAGGACGTTGTTCTGGAGGTAGGTCTGGAGGGAGTAGAGGTGGTAGCCGGTGCTGGCATAGACGCCTACCTCGCGGCCACCGCTACCGGCCCCATTGCCGCCCTGTCCGCCCGCGTACCCGGCGTTCTCCAGGGCGTGGTGCACGCACTCCAGGAACAGCCGGTGCTGGGGGTCGGTGATGCGGGCCTCGTGCGCGCTCATCCCGAAGAAGCCCGCGTCGAAACCGGCGATGCCCTCCAGTACGCCGCTCGCCCCGACGAAGTCGTCGGCGCGGTACTGCTCCTCGGGCACGCCCGCGGCGGCGAGTTCGGCCTCGGTGAAACGGCGGACGCGGTCGGCGCCGTCGTGGATGGTGCGCCAGTACTCCTCGGGGGTGTCCGCGCCGGGCAGCCGGAAGGACATCCCGACGACGGCGACGGCATCACGGGCGGCGGTGCTCATCGGGCCTCACTCTCGACGGACGGCACATCACGGTCCGCCGGGTCGGGTGCGGTGGGCGCGGTGGACGTGTCGGGCGCGGTGGGCGCGGGCGAGCCCCTGTCCCTTCGGCGGCCGTACCGCACCAGGACGACGAACATCCCGAGGCACAGCGCGATCGCAAGACCGTGCAGCAGACCCACCACCTGAAGCGGGCTGAACCGGTCGAGAAGCGCGCCGCTGACCAGCATCCCGAGGCCGAAGCCGGTGTTCTCGACGGAGGCCGACAGGCCGAAGAGCCGGCCGCGCTGCTCGTCCGGGGCCGCCTGGAGCCGGCTGACGTAGGCGATCTCGGTGAGCCCGTCCGCCATGCCCGCCACCAGGGCGGCCACGACGGCCACGCCCGTCGGCAGCCCGGCGAAGACCACGATGAACGCGGCCGACATCACACAGGCCCCGATCGCGAAGGCCCGCTCCCCCGGCCCCTGCCGCCCGCCACGCCCCGCCCAGCGCCCGCACACCTGCTGCATGACGATGTTGCCTATGGCCCACGTGGCCCAGAACTGGCTGACGAACGTGGCGGGATGGGACGGATCGAGGGCGCTGGAGTAGACGGGCAGGGCCACGTTGTGCGACGACGACCCGAGGCCGTCGGCGGCCCGGACCGCGATCATGACGGCGAGGACGGGAGCGGCACGCAACAACACCAACGCCCCGACACCACGCGTCCCACGCCCGGCCTTCTCGCCCGCGCCCGCTGCCCCTCCGGAGACCTCGCCGGATGCCTCCCCGGACGTCTGCTTCTTCGTACGGATCGGCAGCGCGAGCAGCACGCTCGCCGACACCGCGAAGGAGGCGGCGTCGAGGGAGATGGCGGCGACGTACCCGAGCTCCGCGACGATGACACCCGCCGAGGCGAACCCGGCGATCATCGCCAGCGAACGCCCGGTCGCGAGCAGCGAGTTGGCACGGACCCGCAGCTCACCGCCGACGATCTCCGGGATGCTGCTGCGCAGGGCGACGCCCGAGAGGGTCGAGCAGAACCCGGTGACGACGGCGAGGACGTACAGAAGCCCGGCCCGTCCGCCCGCAGGAGCGATCAGCAGCGCTACCATGGCGAGGCACTGTGTGAGATCGGCGCCGACCATCAACCTCTTGCGGTCGTACGCCGAGACCAGCCGTCCGCTCACAAAGCCGGATATGACGCTGGTCAGCAACCGCACGGCCATGAAGAGCCCGGCGGCCAGGGCGCTGTCGGTCACCTCGTAGATGAAGACGTTCAGGGCGACCATGTTCAGGTAGCTGCCGTACGCCGAGACGCCGTTACCCACGACGAGCAGGCGAAAGTGCCTCACGTTCCCCCCGGTCCGCCTCTGTGCTGATCTGTGCTGATCTGTGTTGATCTGTGCTGTCACTCACCGGCCATGCACGGCTGTGCTCAGCCGAGACGGCTTCACACTCACGCGCTCCGAAGCGCGCCTAAAGTCACCCGAGTTGGTGACTTGACAACGCCATGCGCTTTCTGTTTCCGCATGGCCATGGTTAGATCAAGTCGGCTCACAGCCTCGTAAAGTCGCCAGTCCCTCCCGGAGGGAACATGCCAGCAACCAGCCGCCCGCAGACCCCACCGGCGTTGTCCCACAGAGAACGTCAAGTGCTGGCGCACATCGCGGAGGGCCTCTCCCACAAGCAGGTGGCGAGGCGGTTGGGCATCAGCGTGCACACGGTGAGCACGTACCTGCGCCGTATCCGCACCAAGCGCACGGCGCCGACGGTGGCCCATCTGATCCACCTGAGCCTCGCGGAGAACGCGGCCCCCACGCCGGGCCCCCGGCCGGTGGCCTGAGACAGCTCGGGACCTTCAGGCCAGGCGGTCCAGGAAAAGACTTCTTGCTTGACTAAATGTCAGTACCACCTTCATAGTTTCTTCACTTTGAACACGAAGATGTCACGCACCAAGAGACTCACCGAACGTCTGCTGCCCGCCCGTGTCCGCGAAGAACGGGCCCGACAGAGCGAGGAACTGGCCCGAGAGAACAAGGCGGCACAGGCCGCGGCAGCGGAACAGAAGCGGCAGGAGAAGATCGCGGCCCGACGGCTCGCCCTTCTTCAGTCGGACCCGGACGTCCGAGAAGTCCGCTTCGAGGGACGTACGTACTACGGGCGCACCGTCGACCACTTCACGGCCGCCGGCGCCTCCGCCCGCAACCTCGGCCTGGTGGCCGACGCCCTGGAGCGCGCGGGCGTCGACTACTTCCTGGCCCCGGGCCGCTCGCACACCCGCCATGTCGTCGCCATCCGCTTCGCCGACCGCAAGAGGCTGCTGGACGAGCTGCGCGCGATGTACGGGGCCACCGCGCTGTACGCCATGAAACCAGGCACCGTCCCGCTGCCTTCCGACGCGGTGCTGTACGCGGACGGCTCCCTCCCCACCGCGCTGAAGCGCCAGGACGTCATCCGCTTCGGGGAGATCCTGCTCGGCCCGTCCGGCCGGATACTCGCCGACCTGTCCTACGGGTGCGACGTCGAGTTCTGGCGCGACGGAGGCCGCCTGCTCGACGACGAGCGGGAGACCGAGCGCGTCGACGCCCTGCGTACGCAGGCACCGCCCGCCGTGCTCACCGACGCTCTCGTCGCCCCCCGCCCCAACGCCGTGACGGACACACTCCCGCTCCAGGCCCGTGTCCCCTCCCGCCGCACCGTCGGGAGCCGCGACTACCCGACCTACGAGGCGTTCTCCCTCCCCCGCATCGACGCCGTCGACTTCCCCATCGACCTCGTCTACACATGGGTGGACGGCGCGGACCCCGAACTGCGGGCCCGCCGCGAGTCCTGCCGCGACGACTCGCACACGGCCCGCATCCACGCACGCGAGACCGGAGCCTCCCGCTACACCAGCCGCGACGAGCTGAAGTACTCCTTGCGTTCGGTCGAGATGTACGCGCCGTTCGTACGGAACGTCTACCTCGTGACCGACGGGCAGACCCCCGCCTGGCTGAACACGAGCGCCCCGGGCATCCAGGTCGTGGACCACAAGGACATCTTCACCGACCCCTCGGCGCTTCCCGTCTTCAACTCCCACGCCATCGAGACCCAGCTGCACCACATACCCGGGCTTTCGGAGCACTACCTCTACCTCAACGACGACTTCTTCTTCGCCGGACCGGTCACCGCCGGGCACTTCTTCCACGGCAACGGCATCGCCAAGCTGCCCTTCTCCTCCTTCCAGCTCGGCCTGGGCGAACCGCACCCCGACGAGCCGGCGCCCAACTCGGCAGGCAAGAACGCGCGGAGGCTCTTCCTGGACACCCGCGGCCGTCTCGCGGTGAGCAAGTTCAAGCACGCCCCGCAGCCCCAGCTCCGTTCCGTGCTGGCCGAGTTGGAGCGGTTGTTCGCGGAGGACGTGACGCGCACGAGCCGCTCCCGTTTCCGCTCCGTCGCGGACATCGCGATGACGACCGCCCTGCACCACCACCACGCGTACCTCACCGGCCGGGCCGTGCCCGGCAAGTACAGGCAGCGTTACGTGGACATCGGGAAGGCGGGCACGCGGGAAGCTCTCGCGGAGTTCGGTCCCGGGCACAAGTACGACTTCCTCTGCCTGAACGACGTCGACACCCCGGCGGCCGACCAGGAACGGGTCGCGGCCGAACTCCAGACGTTCTTCGACTCCTTCTTTCCCTTCGCCAGCCGGTGGGAACGTGCCGGGCCGGAGAGTTGAGTCTCCCGCGGGTGGAGAGCCGATAGTGAACGGCATGGATGAATCCGAAGCCGTCACCGCCCTTCCCCTCACCCTGCGCCCCTGGTGCGAGGACGACGTCAGCGCGCTCGTCGAGGCGCACCGCGGCGCCCCGGCAGAGGTCCCGTCGGCGGCCACCGCCGTGGAGAACGAGAGCGACGGCCTGCGGTGGATCCACGAGCAGCAGCAGGCATGGGCCATCGGCACCCGCTACGCCTTCGCCGTGCTCGGAACGCGGCCCGGCGGCGGCGAGGGCCCCCTGTTGGGCCATGTGGTCCTCAAGGACGCCGTGCCCGGCAGGACGTCGGCCGAGGTGGGCTACTGGACGGCGGTCCACGCCCGCGGCCGAGGCATCGCGTCCCGCGCCCTGGAGTCCTTGACCACCTGGTCCTTCGCCACCTTCGGCCCGGCGGGCCTGACCCGCCTGGAACTCCTCCACCAGGTGACCAACCCCGCCTCGTGCCGCGTCGCCGAGAAGACGCGCTACGCGTTCACGGAAACCCTCCCGCCGTGGCCGCCCCTGTACCCGGCCGACGGCCACCGGCACGTGCGCCGCGCCGGCGACTGAGCAGCCCGGATCGGCCTCCCGCCCGGCTTCCCGCAGGCCCTCAGAAGACCGGTCCGGATCCCTGCCGGGCCGCGACCGGCGCGCCCTCCAGGCGGCGCGTGCGGTAGCTGTCGGCGTCGAGGGTGATGACCTCCGCGTGGTGGGCCAGGCGGTCCACCGTCGCGGAGGCCGTGGCGCTGTCGCCGAACACCTCGTCCCAGCGGCTCAGCGGCCGGTTGCCGGTGACGATCAGCGAGGCCCGCTCGTAGCGGTGCGAGACGAGCTGGAAGAGGAGGTGGGCGACCTCTGAGTCGAAGGGCACGTAGCCGACCTCGTCCACGACGAGCACCGGGTACGCGTCGAGGCGGGCCAGCTCCTTGCGCAGCCGCCCCGCGGCCTTGGCGTCCGCGAGCCGGGTTCCCCACTCGGCGGCGGTCGCGAACAGCACCTGGTGGCCGGCCTGACAGGCCCGTACGCCGAGAGCGACCGCCAGATGCGTCTTGCCGGTGCCGGGGCCGCCGAGCAACACCACGTTCGCCTTGCGGGTGACGAAGTCGACCTTCCCCAGCCGGGTGATCACATGCGGCTCGGGCGCCCGCAGATGCCCCTCGTCGAACATCTCAAGGACCTTCCTGGCCGGGAACCCGGCGGCCTCGATACGCTCCTCGGCCTCGCCTCCCGGCTCCACCGCGTCGATGCGCTCCTCGGCCGCCCTGCCGTCCCGCTGGGCGGGAATGACCATGGCGGGCTGCGGGTCCTCCTTCACGGTGCGCGCTCGGACCTCGTGCGCCGCCATGGGCCCGGACATGTAGGCGAGGATGGCCGCGGAGGCGATGAACGCCATGTGGATGACCGTCCCCCACAGCAGGTCGTGCCGGGGCGTGTGGTGGACGTCGACGAACATCTGGAGCAGATGCACCGACGAGATCCCCACGATGGCGGTGGCCAGCTTGACCTTCAGCACGTTGGAATTGACGTGCGACAGCCACTCGGGCTGGTCCCGGTGGCCCTGCAGACCGATCCGCGAGACGAACGTCTCGTACCCCCCGACGATCACCATGATCAGCAGATTGGCGATCATCACCACGTCGACGAGCTTCAGGACGGCGAGCATGACGTGCGTCTCGTCCGCGTGCCCGCTGATGACGTGGTGGACGAGGTGCCACAACTCGTTGAAGAACTTGTAGACGTACACGCCCTGCGCGGCCACCAGCCCGAAATACAGGGGTGCTTGGAGCCAACGGGTCGCGAAGAGGGCACACCCCAGGGTTGTCATGTTCGGCGGGGACGAGGCGGAGCGGGACACGAGACCTCCAATGGCCGTGAGGTTCGTCATTCTTGTGGGCCGCCGCCGACAATCTGAATTCGAGCCACTCGTTGGGGTTAATAGAAATCCAGTCGGACAGGTCTTCCCACTCGATCGCCACACCCCACGCCCCAACGTTGACCGGCAAGGTTGACCGGCAAGGGGGCCGCCGGTGATCGGACGGCACTCCATGAAAAGGAGCGCCCCGCTCACCACTGGCCGATGGCCGGGGCGTCGGGTCCGTGCTGCCGCCACTCCCCGGTGAGGCGGGAGAGCCGTTCCGCGGCGGCGAAGCCGTGCAGCGCCGCCACCTTGCCGTCGCTGATCTCGAACGCCACGGCGCCCATGATCCGGTCCTCCAGCACGGCGAGCACGGCGGGCCAGCCGTTGACCTGCCCGATGTGGAAGGCGGGCGAGCCGCCGGCCAGGCGCCGCTTCGCGGGAGTGGGTTTGAAGGCGGTCCGCATCATGGCGGCGACGCGCTCGGGCGTCTCGTAGCGCCACAGCGTCCTGGCGAGCCCCGCGCCGTCGGAGACCGCGGTCGCGTCGTCGGTGAGGAGCGCCACCAGACGTTCCGTACGACCCGAGGACGCGGCGGCGAGGAACTCCTCCAGGACCTTGCGCGCGGACGCCGGGTCGACCTCACCGCCGCCGCGGCGCGCGGCCGCGACCCGGTGCCGGGCCCGGTGCACGTGCTGCTGGCTCGCGGACTCCGAGATGTCGAGGATCCCGGCGATCTCGGAGTGGGGATAGGAGAACACCTCGCGCAGGACGTAGACGGCCCGTTCGACCGGTGAGAGCCGCTCCATCAGGGTCAGGACGGCGAGCGACACCGATTCGCGCTGCTCGAAGGTGTCGGCCGGGCCGAGCATCGGGTCGCCGTCGAGAAGCGGCTCGGGCATCCAGACGCCGGACGCGCGTTCGCGGCGTACCGGTGCCGAGCGGAGCCGGTCCAGGCACAGGTTGGTGACGACCTTGGTCAGCCACGCCTCCGGCACCTCGATCCGCTCCCGGTCGGCGGCGTGCCAGCGCAGGTACGCGTCCTGCACGGCGTCCTCGGCGTCGGCTGCCGAGCCGAGCAGACGGTACGCGAGCGAGGCCAGCCGTGCCCGGCCGGCCTCGAAGCGATCAGCGGCGGTGCTCTCCATGCGGACGACCTTAAGCGGCGGCCTTGTCGGGCACGGTGGCAGTCGCCCTGGCGCCGACGGCCCTCGTGGCAGTGGCCAGGTGGCGCCTGCGCCTCGGCATGCCGAAGGTCGGGTGCGAGACGCTCCACAGGCTGATCCTGAGGATGCCCGCCTTGAGCCGCATGGCCTTCCGGCCGCCCAGGAACCAGGACTTGGCCCGTACGTCGCCGTCGACCATCTGGAAGATCGCGTCGTGACGCCCGAGGCTGATGTGGTTGCCGACGTAGTTCTTCTTGACGCTCGGGACCCGGCGTCCGGTCAGCCGTCCCACGATCGCGTCCGTCGCCTGCATGTTGGTAAGCCCTGCCGAGGCACAGGACATCGGCAGCGGCCGGCCGTTCACGCCGATCGCGTACGCGCTGTCGCCGGCGGCGTAGACGTCCGGGTGCGAGGCCGAGCGCATGGTGTCGTCGACGACGATCCGGCCGCCCTCGGTGACCGCGAGACCGGCGGCGGCCGCGATGGGGTCGACGGCGAACCCGGCGGTCCACACGGTCACGTCGGCCGGGAAGGAGGTGCCGTCGGCGCCGACCGCGTACGTGGCCCCGACCGCTTCGATGCCGGTGTGCTCGTGGACGGTGATGCCCAGCCGGTCGAAGGCCCCGCGCAGGTGGAGCCGTGCCCCCGGGGAGAGCCAGGCTCCCAGCTCGCCACGGGCGGCGAGGGCCACGGAGAGACCGGGACGCGCCTCGGCGATCTCGGTGGCGGTCTCGATGCCGGTCAGGCCCTCGCCGACGACCAGTACGGTGCCGGCTCCGCCCAGAGCGTCCAGGCGCGCGCGCAGCCGCAGCGCCGACGGCCGTCCCGCGACGTCGAAGGCGTGCTCGGCCACACCGGGGACACCGTGGTCGGCGGCCCGGCTGCCGAGCGTGTACAGCAGCGTGTCGTAGCCGAGTTCGCCGTCACCGTCCTCGCCGGTCACGGCGACGGTCCTGCGCTCGGGGTCGATCGCGGTGACCCGCGCCACGCGCAGCCGTACCCCGGTGCCCGCGAACACGTCGGCGAGCCGCCGGGTCGCGAGTTCCCGGCCCGCCGCGAGCTGGTGCATGCGCATCCGCTCGACGAAGACCGGCTCGGCGTTGACGACGGTGATCTCGGTGTCGGCGGGCGAGAGGCGGCGGGCCAGGCTCCCGGCGGCGAAGGCCCCGGCGTAACCGGCACCGAGGACGAGGATGCGGTGCTTCATGGTGGGGCTCCTGTCTGAATCGCTTGCCCCTTGAGCGGGACAGCGCGGCGATTCCTGACAGCGGCCGGGTGTGAGCCGGGTCACCGAGGCGCCACCTCAGAGAACCGGGGTGTTGTACTGCTCGCTCAAGGGGACGGTGACGCGGTACTCCGCGCTGTCGTCGGCGAGAGCTCGGATTTCCGCGGGGACCGGGAAGACGGCGGTACGGGACTGTGGGATCAAGACCGTGCCGATCGTGCGCACGAGCACCGCTGTCTCGCCTCCCGGCCGGGTTCGGTAGAGCCCCACCGGCACCCGGCTGCCCGGCTCGAAGCCGAAGACGAGCAGCCGCCGGGTGTCGCTGTCCAGCCACCCGCGGTCGGGCACCGACGGGAGTTCGATCGCTTGGTCACGGGTCGCCGATGCCCCGCCCGATCGTGCGCTGACGGTCAGCTCTCCGGCGTCGGCCAGCCGCTCCCGGGCCGCGCCGGGAGGGACGAAGGACCACATCTCGCTCTGCTGGACGCCCTTTCCCACGTCGTACAGCCGGAGTCGGCCGCCTCGGAAGAGGGTGCTGGACGGCTCAAGGCGCTGGAAGGTGACGCTTCCCTCGGCGGGCACCGCGGTCGTGGCGTACGCGTGGCCGTTCACGGAGACCGTGATGTCGACGTCGCCAGGGCCGCCACGAGAGAAGCCGGCGAGGCAGAGCGAGACATGCTGCGGGATGCCTGGGCTCTTGGGGCCGTCGATGCTGCTGCTCACCCAGGCCGCGGGGCTGTCGGCCCGGTGGTCGGGCAGTTCCTCGATGTCTTCGGCGCAATCCGCTGTCGCTCCGTTTCCCGCGGCCAGCAGGTCGATCTGCCGCGAGAGCAGCAGATCGGTGCCGGACGAGGACGAGCCGCTCCGACCAGGGCCCGCGGTCTTGGGACGCGCGGTGCCGCCGGGCTGGGCCGTGGAGGCCGACCGGGAGTGCTCCTTGCCCGGTGAGGACGCGGTTGTTCTGGGCCCCGACGCGTCCTTGCCGGTGCCGTTCTGCGAGGTGCATCCGGCTGTGATCGCGCAGAGCAGAGCCGCGGGCACGACCACCGCCGCGGTCGCTCCGGTCATGGCCACTCTCATCGCTGCCCCCCGTCTTCTTTGGGCTGTAGGTGTTACTGGTTACTGATGGATCTTCCGAAGGGCTCAGGCGCACCCCTTGCGAGCGGCGGACACCTCTTGTTCGAAAGCGAGTCGGTACTTGTCGGGCAGCTCGGGGTCCGCCTGCTCGGCGCGTACGGCTTCGCGGAGCTGGCGCAGCGAGTCCTTCTGAGCCGCCCGTGCCGCCGCCATATCGCAGCGGGCCAGCTCCCAGGAGGCCAACAGCCCTTTCCACACGCCGCGTTGGAGGAAGCGGGGCTGAAGAGCGAGGGCCTCCTCGATGAGATCGGACGCCTGCTCCAGATCGCCCTGCCCCGCCGCGTGTACGGCGGCGATGGATGTGGCCAGCGACCGCAGCTCCCTGACCGGCCCTTCCCCTTCGGTCGCGCGTACGGACGCCACGAGCCGCTCGACCGTGCCGTCGTCGGTGAGGAGCCCTGCCGTGACGCGGCACTGCTCCAGCTGTGCCAGGTTGACCTTGGCCTTCAGCCGGCCGAGATCGGTGAACGCCTCGTTGCCGGCCAGGCGGCGCAGCGTGCCCGAGGCCCGCGCGAGCGCCGTCGCCCGGACGGTGCCGGGGCGGCAGCTCGGTTTGCTGCCCAGTGCCAGCCGGTAGCCGTTGCCCGCCAGACTCAGCTCCGCCCGCAGGCCGACCGGGGAGCCGGAGGAGACGGCCCGGTAGTCGGCCCGGGCGGCCTTCAGAAGTCTCTGCCGGGCAGGGCCCGATGCGGCGGCTGCCCGTTGCTCCAGTGCGTGGCCACGGAAGAGCCGGACGATGTCGGAGGTGACGAACCCGTTGTCGGGCGCGCCCGGGTCGCCCCGCTGCTTCTTCTGGCTCGGTCGGTCGTTCCCGGTGTTCCCGGTGTTCCCGGTGTTCCCGGCGTTCCCGGCGTTCCCAGGAAGCAGCTCTCCCAAGATCTGACTTGAGTCCGTGGCTCTGCCCGTGCGCCAGGCGTCCAGGGCGTCGATGAACGCGGCCAGGTGCTGTGAACGTCGTACGAGTTCGGTGACGACCTGCTCGCGGCTGCGCGCCGACTGCCACCCCTGTTCCATGGTGATCGGCTCGCTGAGATACCAGCCGACGAGTTCCGGCGCGTCAGGGACCTGGTCGGCCCGTACGTACACGGCGGGCCGGACGTCGGTCTGCCCGCCGGGCGCCGCGGCGACGGTGCCGCCGACGAGGATCTCCGCGCCTGTCCGGTCGACGAACTGCCGGGTCTGCTCGTCGAGGTCGTCATGGCCGGGGTGCCTCAGCGTGTCCAGGGGCAGTGTGGTCTCGGTCGCGTAGCTGCGTACCCCGGCGGTGTCGGGCAGCGCCTTCCGGAGCGAGGTGGCGAAGGCGCGGGACACGTCGTCGAGCACCTGTTCGCCCTCGGCGTCGGCCGGCCCGGTGAAGCCGACGACCGCCACATCGCGGGCGCCCTTCATGCGGGCGAGCGGCGCTTCCGGTTCACGGAACACGTACAGCACGACCACCCCGGCGACGAAGATCCCGCACGACAGCAGGCCGAAGAGCACCCTCGTACGGCGTGAGCTGTCCGGGAAGCTCTCCTGAAGAGTCATCCGAACCGTCAGAGCGAGAGCCAGCACCAACCCCACGAGCACGAAGACCGTCGATACGCTCCCCAGCCGCGTGCCTATCTCGTCCACCGCCAGCAGCGCGGACGGCAGCGCGGCGGTGAGCACCGCCACCACCGCCCAGATCCACCGTGACGCACCGCTTTCGGACGGGCCGGCGGCGGCCGGCGCGTCGGAGGACTGTGGCTGGTCGGGCATGCGGCTCCTCATGCCCGTACGGCTGGGGCACGGTTCTACCAACTGGCGATACGACCGTGATACACCCAAGCCGACCGGAACCGCAGCTGAAGCCGGAGCTCGGCTGTCACGTGGCCACGCGGCCACTCGGCTGTCACGTGGCCACGCGGCCACCGGTCATACGTGGGTGAGGCGGCCCCGGAAGTGCCGCGGTACCGGGGCGAAGCGGCAGGCCATGGTGACGGTGTCGATGTCCGGGACGGTGAGGCGGTAGCGGGTGCACATCAGGTAGCACAGCGCCATCAGTTGGGTGGTGCCGATGTCTGCGCCGATGCACTTCTTCGGTGCCCAGCCGAACGGCACGTAGCACGTCCGGTCGGCCGGCCCGTGTGCTGCGCCCGGCAGAAAACGGTCGGGATCGAAGATGTCGGCCCGCTGCCAGAACCGGGGATCGCGGTGGATCATGTGTGGGCTGACGAGGTAACTCTGTCCCTTTTCCAGCCGGGTGGCACCGAGGTCCAGCGACACCTGTGCCTGCCGCACGAGCAGGAGCGGCGGGCTCCACATGCGCAGTACCTCCTTGACGAACCGGTGGGTGACCGGCGCCGCCTTGACCGGTGCGGCGCAGAACTCCACCACGTCCAGGTTCCGCAGTTCCCGGGCGAGCCGCTCGGTCCACCGGGGGTTGCGGGCAAGTTCGTACAGCACGCTCGCGGCCGCGGAGCCGGGCGGGCCGCCGATCGCGGTGAGCACGGTGGTGACGACGTCGAGGGCGCGGTCCATGCCGAGTTCGGGGAGCAGGTCGACGATCGGGTCGGTGAGGTCCGGTTCACGGGCGCGGCGGCCGGAGGCGCGGTCGCGCAGCACCCTTCGTACGACCAGACCGGCCCGGATCTGAACCGCGGCGAACCGCGCGTGATGGCGCAGCCCGCGGCCGGGGTGTCGGTCGATCAGGCGCAGCAGTTTCTGCCGCAAGTCCTCACCGATATGGGCCGCTTCGCGCGCGGTGAGGCCCGACAGCGCGACCGGCAGGACGGACTGCACGGCGATGTCCTGGGCGAGCAGGACGAGGTCGATGTCGTCACCGAGCCGGGCATCGGCGGTCCGTTCCATCCGGGTGATCATTTCGGCGGTGCGCTCGCCGGTGGCGAGCGTGTGCAGTTGGGTGAGCCAGACGGCGCGTACGCGGGCCCAGGGAACCGGCGTGCTCCGGCGGCGCCGAACCATGTCGACGAGTCGGTCGGTCATGACCAGGCCGTTCCAGTTCGCACGGCTCACCAGACGTGCGGCGGCCGGTTCGAAGACGGCGAGCTGACCGTCGCTCAGCCAGAAGACGCCGCCCTCGGCGGCGCTGCGCAGCCGCAGATCGTGCAGGAAGTCGTCGCCGTGGTGCGGTGTGGTCATGGCACTGCCTCTCACGGCCGGTGCGGGCAGCCGCCGGTCGGCCGCCACCCACACCGATTCCGGTCAGATGTGGTGGTAGACGTACCAGAAGTGGTGGTGCCCGCCGTAGCCGAACCGGATGTTGAGGACCGATTTGGCTGTGCGCATGAGCTTCCTCATGTCATTCACCTCCTCTCTCGGGCGACGGCCCGGTGAAGCAGCTCCGCCGTGAAACGCGGCGGAGCCAGCGCGGGACCCCACTGGGGCCCTGGGCCGCTCGCGGTGATCGACAGACGCCAGTCGCGGGTGACGACGCGGACCAGGTCCTCCAGGAGCGTCATCGTCACGGTGGCCCCTGCGCAGGTGTGCGGGCCGAATCCGAACGGCATGAACGCCGGATCGTGCGGCGGGGTCTCCCAGCGGCGCGGTACGAACTCGTCCGGTCGCTCCCAGTGCTGAGGGTGGCGGTGCACGAGGTACAGGCACACGTCCACCTCGTCGTGCGGGCCGACCGGAACATGGCCCAGTTCATGTGCGCGGCTCGGCGTACGGGCGAACAGCCAGGCCACCGGCCACAGTCGCAGCGCCTCCCGGACGATCCACGCCGGCTCGTCGCCGATGGTGGCCGGGTGCGTACCGGCGAGATGGACCGACCAGCCGAGAGCGAAGCCGATCGAGCCGACCGTGGCGAACAAGAACGACAAATACACCTCGGCCACCTGGCCGGGATCCGCCGCCAGCCCGGCCCCGATCACGGCGACGTCCAACAGGTCGCGTGGCTCTGTGAGTCCGGTTCCGCGGCGCGCCCCGACCTCCCGGATCAGCAGGCCCATCACCCTGCGGCGGAACCGGAGCCGGGACAGGGGCGCGTGCCGCTCTCGTGCGCCGGCCAGAACCGCGCGGGCGATGATGCCGTCGACCGCTCCGTGGAGTTCCGCGGAAGCGTCCGGGCACAGAAGTACGTCTCGCAGATGCTCGTGGATCAGCAGATTGCCCGCGTCCGGCCACGTACTGACGGGCGCGAGCCGCGCGCCGACCAGGCGGGGCAGGTCCGAGCGGCGTGCGTCGAGGTGGCGGCGTACCAGGTCGCGCGCCGCACGTCCGATGGCGACTTGCGCCGCTCTGGGACCGAAGACCCCAGTCCGGGTATGGAAGAAGTCGGAGGTCTCCGTAAAGGTGCCCCGCCGGTTGCCCAGTACCTCGCGGGCCGCCTGCGGACCTGCCACGCAGAGGCGACCCGACGCCGAGCGCCACACGTCCCGGGTCCCCGCGAACTCCGCCGCGAGAAACCCCAGCGGATCGCGCCGGTAGGAGGCCGCGCCACGGTGCCGCGGAGCCGCTCCGCCGTCGGCCGACCTGGCCATGGCATCCCCCTCGACCGAGCAGGCGGCCAACACCGCAGACACGGTCGGCCGAGCCCGGCCGCCAGGTCATAGGACCTTTCGATGACGACGCGGGACTGCTCAAGGGACAGCATCCTCCGCGGGGGGCGGCCTGGGAAGTCGTCTGCGACGTGGTCCTTGCCCGGCCGGAATGGCCGACGAGCCGGGCTGTACGCCGTAAACGCGGGCCTGACACGGGGCTGTCGGCAACCGCGGGTTTCCGTTCGGCACACGGCATCAGGGCGACATCCGGCAAGCTGGCCGGTGCCGTGATGCCGTACAGCTCCTCGAAGAAAGCGGGAGCATTCTCCTGGTCGACCTCCCGGACCAGATAACCGTAGATGTCCACCGTCTCGGCGATCCGGGCGTGCCTCATCCGGGCCTGCACCTGCGGAGGTCAGGACCGGACACCACCAGCACGGCGTCGGCGAAGTGCGCGCAGGTCCTGGAACTTCGCGTTCCCGGGACCATAACTCCCCGCGCTCGGGCCCGCTACTTGCCCGCCGTGGCCACTTCGGACACAAACGAGCCCACGGACCCAGTCGCTGATACCGACCCTGCTCGCGGCGTGGCAGCCGACTTGGAGAAGAGTTCGACGTGGCCGACGCCTACGCACCGCACGCGGTTTCGGCCATGGCGACCCTGACCGGCGCCCCTCCTCGCCACCGGCCGCCGACTGCACTCTCCGTGACAGCGCCTCGTCACTGGTACGTGTGCGGTGGCACAGCACCTCTACCAGCGCAATCGTGGTCATCGAACATCGCATTTCCCGAGCCGGCAGGTCCCCGCATGGCGCACACCATGGCCCAGATCACGCCATCTCACCCCCAACTGCGTTGCGCCTGCAACGTCCATGGGACAGGATGATCGTTACACTACGGGGTGCGAGTGACGCGTGCGTGTGCCGTCACGGCAGACCCACCCACAGCGCGCCGCGCAATCGGGGATACACGGGGGTGGGCTCATGAAGTTCGACATGGGAGACACGACTCTCGCGGTGCTGGGGAAAAACACCGTGGGGTCCAGCGACGATCTCGGAACGCTGATCAGCCTGCTGGTCCAGGCGGCCGAGCCGCTGGAGGGCAAGTTCAACGGAGCTGGCAAGGCGGCCTTCGACTCGTTCAAGTTGCGCGCGGACGACATCACTTCGGACCTGAACGGGGCGCTGTCCTCGATCCTTGGTGGCCAGGCGGGCATGGACACCGCGTTCGGCTCCGGTGACCAGGAGCAGTCCGACAACGCCCACCAGAACATGGGCGCGGCCAACTTCGACGGCGCCCGCTTCTCCGCCTGACCAGGCCGCTCGACCTACATACCAGACTGTTCGCACGCAGGGGGAACTTCGCCATGGCTGGAAACCAGGACCGCCGCTCCTACGACACCGGCGCATCGTCCGACGTACAGGGCGGCCTGCAGATCATCATCGGGCAGCTGGAGCGCGTACTCGGCGACCGCGACCGCGCGGTAAAGGCCGCAATGGCCGACTACCAGGCCGATGGGGTGTCAGACGACTACCACGGCAAGGAAGTCCGCTGGAACAAGGCAGCCAACGAGGTACGGGAAATCATCCGCCTCGTGCGCACCACGCTGGAGCAGAACGACGGCACCGCGCAGTCGACACTCGCGCGGGCACGCGCCGCGGTCGACAACATCGGCTGACCCACCAGGCCGCTGCGGGCAGGCTGGTGTGGATATGGGGTCATGGGGCTGAAGTGGGGGGTTGGCATGCCAAAATGGGATATTGAGCCGGGCGGGGTGAGTCACGTCCTGTCGCGGGTGAACGATGTACTGGGCGCCCTTGAGCAGCACGTCGGCGGGTACGGCGAGGACTTGGGGGGCGCCGCGAAGTGGTCCGGCGCCCTGGTATCGGGGGACGTCGGCGGGGGCCAGGGCCCGGTCGGAGGTTTGGTCGCCTCGGCGCTCGTGGAGTTCGCCGAGGGCACCGCCGAAGAAGTGCAGTTCATCGGTGCGCGGGCCGGGCAGTCGGTCAGCGGCGCGATGTTGGCCACCGCTGCCTACGAGGCGGGCGACCTGGAGATCGCGGCCGAGGTGCAGCGCTCCGCAGCCAGTGTCGTCGACCCGGTCCTGGAGTGGCCCACACCCCCCACGCGGGGCTCCCTGTGATCTCTGCGAAAGATGTCCCCCACTTCACCGGTGATCTGGAGCGGTTGGAGCAACACGCCTCCGGACTGCGGACCCACGCCGGAGCCCTGCGCCAGGCGGGCAGCGTGGCGCACAGCAGGTTTCAGGGGCTGGGGGCGTTCTACCGGGCACCCGAGGCGGAAAGGCTGTTCGCCTCCACTGCACCGGTGCGGGATCGGGCGGACCTGTTCGCCTCGAAGGTCGAGACGGTCGCCCAGGCGCTGGACGACTACGCCGGCACGGTCAGGCCCATCATCGCCCGCCTGGACCGGCTGCGGACCCGGGTGGCCGACTTCACGGCGAGCCTGAGGACTGACAGCGGCGAGATCGACGACGAGTGGACCCAGGACCAGGGCAAGATCGACCAGCACAAGGCCCTGTGGGGCGAGATCGGCCAGGCCCAGGCCGACTTCACCGCCGCCGAAACCGCCGCCAACAACAAGATCACGGCTCTGGTGGACGGCACCCAGTACGTACCGCAGGGCTACGAGGGCACCTTGGTCCCACTCGGTGCGCAGATCTACGGCTACACCGCTAACGCACTCAAGCACGCCGACAAACTGCCCTGGGGCACCCCCGAGGCCCGCACCTACGACACGTTCGACCTCTCCCACCACGTGGAGGAAGCCGGCGTCAGCATCAAGGACAACATCGTCGGCACCGTCACCGGGATCGTGGACCTCGTCAGCCCCGGAGCGGACGGCGACGCGGCCCGCAAAGGGCTGGGCATGGCGGTCCTCGGCCTGGAGTCCTACATCTTCGACCCGCTCAACAAGCAAGACTCGCCCTGGAAGGAACAAGTCGCCGAGGGCCGCCCGTATACCAAGGCCTTCGCCAAGGGCCTGGTCGGCTGGGACGACTGGCAAGACCACCCGGGCAAGGCCACGGGCACCGTCTTCTTCAACGGCCTGACCCTCGCCTCGGGACCGATGGCCGCCGTCTCGAAAATGGCCAAGGGCGGCGCCGTCGCCAAAACCGCCGGCACCCTGGCCAAAGCCGGCGAAGCCATCGACCCCCTCAGCGCCACAGCCCAGACCGTCGGGGCCGCCACCCGATCCGTACCCAAGATCGCAGACGTCGCCGCCCGCCTCCGCTCCGGATTCGGCCACGCCCCAGGTACCGGATCCACCAGCAGCGTGTGGAAGGTCTCAAGCAACACTGAACTCCACCTTGACGACGGCAAGTTCGCCGTCCACAAGGACGGTGTCCCCGACACGACCCCGGCCCCGGTCGAACGCCCCACCCACGAACGAGTCCCCTCCGTCACGGCGCCGCGCGAGCACCAGCTCGTCGGTGCGGGCACGCGGGCGCCGGAAGCTGGCGCTCACGCGGGCGAAAAGCTGCCACCCCAGGTGAACCACAACTCTGGCGGCGGAGAAACCCACGGGCCGGGCAGCGGCGATGACGGTGGAAGGCCGCATTTGATGCGCCAAGACGACAACTTCGGTGCTGAACACAATCACAAGGGTCAACGCAAGTCTCATCTCAACGCTGACGGCGATCTCGTACCGGCCAATCCCGACGGTGATGCCACTGTCGTGGACCACATCGTCGGCCGCGACCCGGCCAAGTCGGACAGCCCCTTCACATCGCTCAGCCGAGATGGAGCCGACGCCAAGGCGTTCGGTGCTGGAAAGATCAGAATAGATCTGCCCAAACTGGAACGGGACATCGCGGATGGCCGGGTTGCAGGGGTAGAGGTCTACTCACCCGACGACGTTCAAGCTGCATTGCAGGAGAGCGCCAACCAGATCGCCGGTCGGCACGTGGACCTCACCTTGCCACCGGGGTCAAGCCGTGCCGATGCCCAGGAGATTGCGCAGTCACTGGGGCTGAGCAAGGGCAAGGCGAAGCGGATTGCCCAGCGGATGGTAGACATGATGAACACGACCCGCGACGAAGAGTGGTTGATCAAGGGCGTCGTTCCGAACGAGTACATAATCGGGCCCTTTGGTGGTTGATCATGGAAAGGAATCACCGGTGAGTGAGTTCATCCGACTGCTTGGCACCGATTTCGACGGCCAAGCAACTTCGGATCCAGAAGACGTTATTTACGCGGGCCTCGACGATCCGCGACATAACGATCGCGTACCGGGGCTCATCGAGTTGATGGGGGATCCGACAGCAACCGAGAGAGATCGTTTTCTCTCCTGTTTGGCGCTCACGACATGGGGCGAGTCAGCTGGCTATAGCGCAGTAATGAGCGTCGCCGAATCACCCAAGCTCGCACCTTGGTACGAAGCCCTCATCGACCGAAAATTCTCAGTCGACAGCACATTCGCTCAGCTCGCAGTGGCCGTGAGCGATAGTGACGAGATGGCGGAAACCAAGGGGACAACTACGCAGCGACTCGAATCTTTCCGCTCTCTGATTCGAATTTCCGACAGTGAATATTTCGAGGATAAGCTCGGAGAGCTGCTCGATCACGCCACTGCGGGTTATGTTCTTGGCGAAATCTCGGAGGCAGTACAGAGAGGGGTCGCGGGGCTGGCTGGAGGCGAGCGCCAGAGATTCGATGTCGCCACTCAGCTTGTCGATCTGGCAAGTGCATCCGCACTGGTTGATGGAAGGGTAGCCGCCAAACTCGTCATGGATGTACTGAAGGTTGCACCCTCTCATCGGACGCTGATGCACGCCATCACGGTCCTCCACCGATCGAATTCACCGGAGGTAAAGCAGCTCGGTGAGTACATCAGTTTGATTGGTGATGAACAAGTGAGCCAGATGGCAAAGGCTGCTACCGAAAGTTAACAGCAGCCACCTAGTCGGGGCGACGCACCCAGTAAGGTCAGGGATTGTGCCAATTCCCATTCCTTCACGCAATAGCATCTCGCTCCTCGGTGTAAGGTCTACTCCGACTGCAGCCCGAGGGGCGCTGTGATGACAGCACAGGATTACGACAGTCAATTGTTGGAGTCGGTGTCCGTTCGGCGTCGACGCCTGCGGGATGCCCTGCTGTTCGGCGCCCAGCGGCAGCGGCGGACCATCGACGAGCGGTTGGGGAAGGTGTTTGCCGGGGTGGTGATCGGGGCGGTGTTGTGCGCCGGATGTGTGGGGTGGTCGTTCATCTCACACCGGCTGATCGGGAAGAGCCCTTACAGCTCCTCCGTGCCTTCTTCCACGCCGTCCGCTCCCTCCCCTTCATCCTCCGTCACCCCTTCCTCTCGATGATAGGTTCGAACGCGTGATTTCTGCGGGGCCGTTGAGCCGCACGAGCGGTACGAGTCGAACGGCCTTGAGCCGGGTCACCCTGGTGGGAGAGCAGCGGCGGGTGGACCTCGTCCTTCCCTCCCAGGAGCCGATCGGGCTGTTGCTTCCGGAAGTGTTGCGGCTGCTCGATGATCGGGCTGCTGCCCGACCCATGTTGCGGCACCTCGTCACCGCGGATGGTTCCGCGCTGGCGCACGACAGCACCCTGGAGTCGGCCGGTGTCGTCGACGGTGCCGTGCTGCGGCTAGTGCGTGCCGAGGACGCGCCGTCCGCGCCCGTGGTGCATGACGTCACCGATGAAGCCGCCGATGATCTGGATGTGCGGGCTTGGCGGTGGCGACCCGCGGCTCGGCGGGTTGCGGCGGGGCTGGCCACCGTTTCCTGGGTGGTGGTGGCGGGTGTGTTGGCTGCCGGCGAGTTCGAGTTGGCGGCTGCGGGCAAGGCTTTGATGGCCGTCGCCGTGTTGCTTGGCCTTGCCGGGGTACTGCTCGGGTGGCGTAAGCAGCCCGGGCTTGCCACCACGTTGCTCGTGTCCGCCGGTGCCTTGGGCTTGCTCGGCGCGTGGACGTTGGGCGATGCGTACGCCTGGGGTAATCCGGTGCTGCTGGCAGGCGTCGTCCTCAACGCCGTACTCGTGCTGTTGCTTCTGGGGTGGTTCTCGCCATTGGGGCGAGGGGCGTTGATCGGCGCCGCGACCGCTCTGGGCTGCCTGGTCCTGTGGGAAGCCGCCTTCGCGCTGCAGGACGGCGCCCGGACCGCAACCGAGCAGGCTCGGATGGGAGCCTTGCTCGCTGTCGTATCAGTGGTGGTTCTTGGTGTGCTGCCTCGGCTTGCCTTGATGGCGTCCGGGTTGTCGGGGCTCGACGACCGGCGTACCGGAGGGGCTTCGGTGAGCCGGTATCAGGTGGGTACCGCGTTGAGTGCCACACACCGTGGACTTGCCCTGGCCACCGTCGTGCTGGCTGTCTCTGCCGCAGCGTCCGGAGTGATGGTGTTGCGTGCGCCCTCGACCTGGACCGTGCTGGTGGCTGCGGTCACCGTCGTGGTCCTCGGGTTGCGTGCGCGTGCCTATCCGCTCGTCGCGGAGGTGGTGGGCTTGTTCGTCGCCTCGGCCGTCGTCGTGGTGGAGCTGGTGAGGGTGTGGATGGACCGGTCGGCCGCCGCGGGGCCACTGGTTCTGCTCGTCGTGCTGGCCCTGGTTCCTCTGGTGATGCTTGCGGTTGAGCCCGCCGAGCATGTGCGGGTGCGGCTTCGCCGTGTCGGCGACGTACTGGAGACGGTGAGTGTCATTGCCCTGCTGCCGTTAGCCATAGGGGTGTTCGGTGTGTACGGGCGACTGCTCGACACCTTCGCGTAGGGGTGCGGCATGGCTCAGGAAAGTGATTGGCAGCGTGACGTGCTACGGGAGTTGGGTGCCGCTTCCGTAGAGTCCGGTGCTTCCGTGTTGCACCCGGCAAGCTCGGAGCCACAGTCCACCGATGCGGCGCCCCGTCCCCAGGCAGCCGCCCAGCCCACACCACACGGCCCTCGCCTCCCCCTGCCCACCCCGGAGTCCGTGCCCACGGTCGATCCGCGCCTCGCCCGCGCCCTGGGCGGCCCGCGGCACGGAGACTCCGCCGGGCAGCGCACCGCACGTTCGCTGCGCAAGCTGACCGCTTCGGCCGGTCAGGAGGTTGCCGAGCAGACACGTCTCGCCCGTGAGGTGCAGCAGCCGGTGACGACCGGGCGGGTCATCGCGGTGACCTCCATCCGCGGCGGCGTCGGCAAGTCCACCGTCTCCGCTCTCCTGGCCCGTACGTTCAATCACTACCGGCACGATCCGGTCCTCGCCCTGGAGGCCGATGCCGCGCTCGGCACCCTGCCGGTGCGGCTCGGCGCGGAGTCGGTGCGTTGGGCCTGCGCGGATCTGGCCCAGATCCTCAGCCCGGCCATGCAACTCACCGACGTCACCGGCTACCTGGTGCCGGTAGCCGACGGCGGGTGGCTCCTGCCCGCGAGCCAAGGACGGGTCGGCGCCCCGCTCGACGTGCCCACCTACCGCACCGTCACCCTCGCGCTGCGCCGCTACTTCGCCGTGTCGGTGGTCGACTGCGAGACGCTGCCCGGCGAGGTAGCGCGGACCGCGATGGACACCGCCCACGCCCGCGTCGTGGTCGCCCCAATGACCGCCGAGGGCGTGAACGGCACCCGCCTGGTCCTTGACTGGCTGGCCCAGCTGCCGCACTCGGCGCTAGCCACCACCGTGGTCGCGCTGTCCGCCAACTCCCCCGATGCGACGCTCGACTTGAAGACGGCCGCCGCGCACCTGCGCGAGACGGGAGCTGCCGTAGTACCACTCCCCTACGACCGTCATCTGGCCCAAGGAGGCCCCATCCACACCGGCATGCTCAGCCAGAGCTCCCGCGAGGCCGCCGTCCAACTGGCCGCAGAGGCGATGCAGCGGGCGGTGCGGGTGCGATGACCCAACACCTCATACACCGCCCCGCCCGTTCGACGCCGCCACCGTCCGCTGCCCCGGAACGCACCATCGAGCCGCCCCCGAACCTGCCCGAGGGCAAGATGGGCAACGCGGCCACCGCGCTGCTTCCGATGGCCGGCGTCATGGGCTCGGTCGTGATGATGACCGTCATCCGAAACAGCCAGTTCGCCGCCATCGGCGCGATCGTCCTCGTCTTCGCCCTACTGGGTGCGGTCGCCCTGTTCCTGTCCCAGCGCGGCAAGGCCCAGCGCACCCGGCGTACCCAGCGCGAGCGCTATCTCGAGTACGTGGAGGAGCGGCGCGAGGAGTTCGGCGCTACCGAGAGGGAACTACGGCGGCAGGCACGGGTTCTCAACCCGCCCCCGGCGGCGTTGTACGACCTCGTGCGTGATCCGGCGCGGTTGTGGGAGCGGCGCCGTCTGGACGCGGATTTCCTGCGGGTGCGGCTCGGTACCGGCGACGTGCCCGTGCAGGGGCTTGCGATCGGCCGGAACCAGGGCAGCGGGGTGCTGACCCCGCCTGATCCGTTCATGCTGAATGAGGCACGTGCGCTGCAGCACCGGTTCACCACCGCGAGCGACTTCCCGCTGATGGCGCCGCTCGACCGGGCCGGCAACGTCAGCATCATTGGCCACCGGGACGGTGTGCTGCGCGTCGCCCGCGCCTTGCTGATCCAGACCGCGGTGACGCACGCGCCCGACGACGTCGCCATCGCTCTCGGCGTGCCCGGCGATCGCCTGGAAGAGTGGGAGTGGGTGAAGTGGCTGCCCCACGTCCTTGATGCGCAGCAGGACGACGGGCCGGTGGCCGCCCGGCGCATCGCACCGAGCCTCGATCAGCTCGCCCGGCAGTGCGCCCCCGATCTGCGCCGCCGCTCCTCCTACGCCGCCGAAGTACGCCGCGGCCTGTCCGACCGCAACGCGCTGCGGATGAACGACCGGCTGCTGGTCGTCAGCGACTGCCACGGGAACACGGCCACCGAACTCCCCCGCCCTGATACGGCCGTTGACCTCACCGGTATGGGCGTGACCGTGCTGCACCTGCTTGAGCAGCAGGTGCACGAGCCGGACCAGGTGAGCGTCCGCATCACTGTCGACGGCGACCAGGTGAGTGTCGAAGACCTGCGTGCCCCTGACGCGCTGCCGGGGCACGGCACCGCGGACGAGGTGAGCATCGCAGGGGCCGAGGGCCTTGCCCGCATGCTCGCCCCGCTGCGGCTGTCGGCCGAATCCGCCGCCGAAGGCACCCCGATCTCCGGTCCCGTCGACTTCCCCGCCCTGCTCAGCATCGACGATCCAGCCGCCCTCAACCTCGACAGGCTCTGGGCGCCGCGCGGCGAACGCGACTTCCTGCGCGTGCCCATCGGCCTCAACGACCGCCACGAACCCGTCCTGTTGGACCTCAAGGAGTCCTCCGAGCTGGGCATGGGCCCGCACGGCCTGTGCGTGGGCGCGACCGGCTCCGGCAAGAGCGAACTGCTGCGCACCCTCGTCCTGGCTTTGGTCGCCACCCACTCCCCCGAAGACCTGGCGCTCGTCCTGGTCGACTACAAGGGTGGTGCCACCTTCGCCCCCTTCACCGGACTCCCGCACGTCGCCGGTGTCATCACCAACCTGGAGAACCAGGCCGGGCTCGTCGAGCGCGTCCACACCAGTCTGGCCGGTGAGGTCAAGCGCCGCCAGCAGGTCCTCAAGGACGCCGGCAACGTGGCCGACATCGGCCACTACGCCGCCCTGCGCGAAAAGCAGCCCGGCCTGGAGGCCCTCCCCCACCTCTTCGTCGTCATCGATGAATTCGGCGAACTCCTCACCGCCAAGCCCGACTTCATCGACCTCTTCCTCTCTATCGGCCGCATCGGCCGCTCGATCGGCGTGCATCTGCTGCTGTCCAGCCAACGCATCGAATCCGGCAAGCTCAAGGGTCTGGATACCTATCTCTCCTACCGCCTTGGCCTGCGCACCTTCTCCGCCGACGAGTCACGCACCGTCCTGGACACGGTGGACGCCTTCCAGCTGCCGCCGCTGCCGGGCTTCGGCTACCTCAAGGTCGACACATCGACGTACGAACGTTTCAAGGCGGGCTACGTCTCCGGCGCCCACCGCGGGCCTGCCCTGCGCGAGCAGTCGGACGCGGAGCCGCTCGCCTGGCTCTACCCCGCCTTCAACACGGGTCAGAACCCCACCACCGGCGCGCCGGAAGAACCCGCGATGCGGGAGCGGGAGACCGGCCCGACCGTCCTGACGGCCATGGTCGGCCAGCTGTGCAATGCCGCCCCTCCGGTCCGCCGCATCTGGCTGCCGCCGCTGCCCGCCGCGATCTCGCTCGATGCCGCCGCCGGACCCGTGCAGGCCTCGGAGCGCGGCCTGCACCTCGCCACTGGTGCGGGCGCCATGCAGATACCCCTGGGCATCCTTGACGACCCGGCCAAGCAGGGGCAGAAGCCCTGGATCCTGGACCTGACCGTCGCCGGTGGCCACGCCGCCGTCATCGGCGGCCCGCAGTCCGGCAAGACCACTCTGCTGCGCACCCTCGCGCTCTCCCTCGCCCTGACCCACACCCCGCACCAGGTCGCCGTCTACGGCCTGGACCTGGTCGGCGGCGGTCTGAGCGCGCTGGCCGGGTTGCCGCACGTGGGCGGCATCGCAGGCCGCGCCGACCACGAACGCGCGGCACGTACCGTCGCCGAGGTCCGCGCCCAGCTCGCCATACGCGAAGAGCTCTTCCGCGAGCATGGCATCGACTCCGTCGGCCAACTGCGCCACCTGCGCGCCCGGGGCCGCCTGACCGAGCTCGGCTCCACCGACGTCGTGCTGCTCATCGACGGCTTCGGCGCCCTGCGCGACGAGTTCGCCGAGCTGGACGACACCGTCGCCGACCTCCTCAAGCGTGGCAGCGGCTACGGCATCCACGTCGTGGCGGGCATGCTGCGCTGGAACGACGTACGCATCGCCACCCAGTCCATGTTCGGCACGCGCGTCGAGCTGCGCCTGAACGACCCCTCCGACTCAAGCGTCGACCGCAAGCTGTCCGAGACACTCAGCGCCGACACCCCCGGCCGGGTCCTGACCGACGCCAAACTCTTCGCCCACACCGCCCTGCCCCGCATCGACGGCCAACCCTCCACCGACGACCTCGGACCCGCCCTGGAACGCGCCGCGCGCACGGTGCGTGCCGGCTGGCACGGCGCACTAGCCACCCCCGTACGGGTCCTGCCCACGGCCCTGCCCGCCGCCAAGCTGCCCTCGCTCACCGCCGAACCCTC
This sequence comes from Streptomyces sp. NPDC003379, assembly GCF_053589195.1. Lineage (NCBI taxonomy): Bacteria > Bacillati > Actinomycetota > Actinomycetes > Kitasatosporales > Streptomycetaceae > Streptomyces > Streptomyces sp. NPDC003379. The sequence continues at coordinate 170,638 of NZ_JBSFRK010000010.1, forward strand.
GCGCATCCCGCTCGGCGTCGATCAGGACAACCTGGCTCCCGCCCTCCTGGACCTGACCGGGCAGGACCAGCACCTGCTGATCCTCGGCGACAACGAATGCGGCAAGACCAACCTGCTCAAGCTCATCACCGGCCAGCTCATCGACCGCCACAGCGACGAGGAACTGGTCTTCGGCGTCTTCGACCCGCGCCGCGGCCTGCGCGGCACCGTCCCCGAGCCCTACCGCGGCGGCTACGCCCACAACGCCAAGCTCGCCGCCGCTCTGGCCACGGGCATCGCCGGCGAACTGGACAAACGCCTGCCGGAGACCGCCGACCCGGACGCGATCACCGAGGGCCCGGCCTTCACCGGCCCCCGCATCGTCATCCTCGTCGACGACTACGACATCCTCACCACCGCGGGCCAACAACCCCTGGCCCCCTTCCTGCCCTACATCTCCTCCGCCCAGGACATCGGCCTGCACTTCATCGTGAGTCGCCGCGTCGCCGGCTCCTCCCGCGCCCTGTACGAACCCTTCCTCACCACGCTGCGCGAAACCGGCGCCACCGCCCTTCTCATGACCGGCGACCGCACCGAGGGCCAGCTCTTCCCCGGCCTCTACGCCTCCGCCCAGCCCCCCGGCCGCGGCACCCTCATCCGCCGGGGCCGCCGCCACCAGCTCATCCAAACCGCCCTCGCCCCGCAACCGGAAGAGACCCCGTCCTCGTGACCAAGGACGTCATCGCCCTCACCCCCAAGATGCCCGACATCAACACCCTGCTCGCAGGGCTCTTCGCCGGTGGTCCCGACCTGGGCGTCAACTCCCTGGCCGAGGGCGCCGTCGTCCAGCTCTGCGCCCCGGGCGGCCGCCCCCTGGTCTCCGTAGAAGCACCCCTGCTCATCCAGGTCCCCGGCGAGGCACAGCGCCTGCTCGGGGCCGAACTCATCTCCCCCGACATGCCCTTCTGGTGGACCGAAGCGCGCGCCTCCACCGCAGTCGAGGAGGGCGAACGGCTGGCCGGTTCGTTCGCCGGACGCCTGGCCGCCGTGCTGGGCGGAACGGTCTGGCCGCCGGAAGCCGCCCACACCGACGTCGTCCCGCTCACCCCCGAGACCGCTACCGCCACACCGGCGTCCTCAGCGACACCACCGGCCCTCGACGTCCTCACGGACAAGGCCGCGGTCGTCATCCAGGACCGCCCTGTCGTCGCGATGACCAGCTGGCTCGCCGACGCCCTTCGTACCGCCGCTACGAGCGACCGCGCCCTGCAGATCGTCACCCCGCCCCACACCAGCCTCACCCTCCCCACCCGCAACGCGCTGCACGGCCACCCCAACCGCTGGGTCGTCCAAGACCCCGACTGCGGCTACTACGACGGTCTGACCGGCGTCGAACTGCACTGGCAAGAGGGCCACTTCACACCCGTAAAATCCGCAGAGGGGAATCCACGGCTCGCGGAAGCCTTCAAACCCGAGCCCGCCACCGCCACCGCCACAGCCACCGCCTCCGACGCTTCGGGCGAACGCCAACTGCTCCTCTCCCTCCACACCGCACACCCCGCCGACGAAGACCTCCTGCTCGGCGGCGCCTTGGAGGCGGCCTGGCAGACCCTCACCGACGCCCCACCGGCCGGCTGGTCCACAGCCGAACCCATCGCCCTACCCTGGTCCCGGCGTCAATTGACCGAACTTGCGCGCGCCCGCGCCCAGAAGAACGCCCCCACCTGGCTGACCACCATCGGCACCCAGGACCGCCCGGCCATCGCCACCACCCACATCACTCACACCACGGCAGGCATCGAGGAACACACCACCCTCGCCCTCGGCTACGCCCCCGACGAAGCCCCACCCCTGGACGCCATCACCCCACTGGCCGAGACCCTCGCTACCGAGCACAACCTGACGTCCATGCTCACCACCCTCCGCACCGCCCGCCGAGACCTCACTGTCCCGCCCCGGTTCGAAGCCCCGCCCATGCCCCTGTCCTTCACTTTGGGGGCAGCCGCCGTGCACGACATCGGCCTCACTCACGCCCAACACCCACCCCAGGGCCCCAACCCCAGCTGCCTCGGCCCCACTGCGCGGCCCGCACTCCACTACGTCCTGGGCCACGGCACCGACCCGAACTCCTGGACCGCGCTCCAGCAGCTCGCCCAGCACCTGAAGCAGACATAGGAGCGGGCATGGCGGACACCGCAGGGACGCCCCCGAGCCTGGACAAGTGGACACGCGACGCGCCCAACGCCATCCAGGCGATGGTCGAGTCCATCCGGGGAACCTCACAGCTTTCGACCGCGCCCCCCTCACCTTCCAAACGCCCCTGGAACGACTGCGTCATCCGCCTGCCCTGGTGGGACTTCGCGGAGGAAGACTAGCTCTGGCTCCGCGCCAACTCGTCGCGTGCGCCGCCGGGATATTCGCCCAAACTTGCGGCGGACGATGGATGAGAGTGCCCGGTGCCTCCGCGTCCTCTGAACGCCGGTGCCTGATCTGCCCCACCGGACGGGACCGAATTACCCCGCTAGGCCGATCTCTCTGCGCCCGTGCTCAACTCCACCCGGTCTCGCAGTGGATCCGCCGGGTAATCGAACGGGCCCTGGACGCCGGTGGCTTCGGCCCGAACTGTCAATCCCCGGGCTTCGTGGAGACGTTGGTTATGCGGTCCGGCTCTCCTGAATTGACGCCCAGAGCCTTCCGACGGTCTCCACCAAGGAGCACACCGAGCCTCCTATGGGACCCTTATCATCCAGGCTTTGGGCTTAGCTGACAGAGACTCGACGGTACACCGCGTCGCCCAACGGAGCTCTGCCTCGTCCGTCAGGCCATCGGCGAACAGCACCCCATCCAGCTCGCCGAAGCGGCCGAGCAGACACTTGCGGCCAACCCCTCCGAAACTGACGTGACCGAGTCCGCCGACCTGTACTCAAAGTCCGCAAACATACCCGTATCAGCTTGTGACGTTATGGGCGGTGCCTTATCAGCAGCACCCTCCGTGCGTGCGACTTCCACGCCCTGCCGCAGCGCCAGAGAATACGACCCGATCAGCTTGTCTCTTGCTCGCCCACTCCTTCGCCCTCTGTGTCTTCGAGCAGCCGACGAGCGAGGTCAACGAGGGTGTCTCCGCCCTCAGTCGCCCAACGCGCGGTGCCCTGGTTGGAGACGGGACGCTCCTCCCATTCGGCGAGTTCCCACATGCGGGCGATAAGCCCGGAGGGCGAGTAGCGGTTACCGTCGGCGGCCCACAGAAGCGGCTTGGTGTGATGGTTGACCCACGTGGCTCGTGCACGCAGTTCGTTGGCGGCGAGCCAGGGTTCCAGAGCCCTGCGCTCGGGCTCGATGTAGGTGTGCAGGAACATTGGTGCTCCGTCCTTCAACGCACCCTGACCAACGATGACGTGCACAGCATTGGGACGACGGCGTTTGCGTTCCTTGGTCGGACGATTGCGGTACTTCTCTGGTAGCTCGCTATCGCCGGACGCTCCCGAGTCAAGAGTGTCGAGTACGTCCGTCACCAGTGCACGCACCGACCCGCCATCCGCGCACAGATACTGGATACGGGAGCGCTCGCCGATCGCATCCATGGCCATGACCAGAGCGGGGACCGTATGAGCAAGCAGCTCAGGCACCTGCCGGATAGCGTTCTCCGCCCACGCAAGCGTGGGATCGGGCTCCTCGATGGTCCCATCGGCCTCGTCCGCGTCACGGAGCTGCCGGAATACCAAGTGGGCGATGAGGTATGTTCCGTGCTCGACAGCGGCGGCAGCCCGACCTGAGTAGCTCTTGCGGAGTTCAGCCAGTCCCGCGCGTACGGCACGCAGCACCCTTACCGCGTTCCACAGCAGGAAGACGCTTGGCTGCGGGCGGAAGAGCGCGTCGTACACGCCCTGCCCACCCCGCTCCCACAGAACGTCCAGGTTCGACGCGATGCGGGCCGCGTACTGGCTTCCCGAATGTGCACAGGCAAGGGCACATGCCGCCTCCACCACGGAGCAGCCAGCGTCTTGCATCGGCTCCAGTTCACCACGCCGCACCCCGTATACGAGGCCGAACTCGGCCTCCATCTCCTCGATGAGAGCTGCCTGCACGGGGTCGAGGGCGATGAAGTCCCTGGCCTCCACGCTGTTCTGGCGGTTGGTGGCACGGGTGGCCTGCTTCGCGAACTCTGTCGCCCCACCCGTGACAATGACCCTGATCCCGACGTCCGCCGCATACGCGTCGTTGCCGCCCTTGGCGACGGCATCGGCGATCGAGCGGACAGTCTGGGCGCCGTTGACGACGCTCGCTCCATGGATCTTCAGGTTGAGCGGATACCTCTCCGGCACTCCGATCTGCCGGTGCGTCGCCTCTAGGGACTCGCATAGGACAGTGATCCCGTTGTTGAAGTACCAGAAGTGATTGGGCTCTTCGACGAGCGTGGTGACAAGTTCGTTGTTGATTGAGGTCAGACCAAGCGGGTTACGGATGTTGCGTGCGAAGAGGCCATTGCCCACCTGCGCCCAGGAAGCGACCTGATCCGCTGACACCACGCCCTGATAGGACTCGTACAGGTTGGGGAGCTTGAACCAGGGGCTGAGGTCCGCTTCCAAGTTGATGGGCTGGTCTGTAATGTCGTCGCGCACCAGAGCGTAGATCTCGCGGGCGAGGATCACCTTATGGTCGAGCCGGTCACCGTGGTGGTTGAACTCCCGCTCACCGTTGACCAGAGCCTGGTTCAGCTCCGCCGACAGCGGATCGGTCCCCATGAGCACGATGACTTGCGTAACCGGAACCGGGCCGCTTCCCATCAGCTGCTTCGCCTGCTCCGCGAGGAGCCGCCCGCGCGGGTTGAACTGAGCGAACTGCTCGCTATCGATCAGCCGCAGGCCGGCGAAGAGGCCATGGATCACCGGGAGTTTCGCAGTGGCATTCCCCTTGTTGGACCACTTGCTCTGCACCAGGTAGACGTGCTTGCGATCGTGGTCCACTGCGATCGCGTCGATGCCCTGGTCGGCTCCGCCGTCGATGACGGTAAGAGCGGCATCACTCGGGCTCCAGCCGGTGACGATCCGTACGGCGTGCGCGGCCAGCGCCCGGCTGCGGAAATTGCTGACCCTGCTTTCGTCAGAGTGATTGGCGAAGTCGCTGACATCGATGAGGTCGGCATAGGTCTCATCCAGGGCCCGTGCGACCTGACGGACCTGCGTAGGCACATCCTGACTGGACGGACGAGAGGTGCGGTTCGGTGCGGGCATGCGTGCGAAATCCCCGATCTTCCGTACGACGGCGGGCTCAGTCGACGTGTTGCGACTGTGTGCGGCTGATACGGGCAGAGAACTACCCGGCGATGCGACAGGTTCCCCCTGCCTGGGCCTCACCCCGCTTTACGCGAGGCTCTCCGCCACTGTGCGGAAGCGTTTGCCCGCCTCGTCAAGATGCTCGGCAATAGACAGAGCGATATCTCCTGGGGAGCCAAAGTCGTCGAGAGTTTCGGCGAGGCTGGCCCGCAAGTCAAGGCTGACACCTGGCCTTTGGAGCAGTTCGCTCACGGGATACGAACGGAAACGTGGGGACGAGGTGCGCCCTCGGTGGTCGAGCTCGCCAGGCCGGTACGCGGCGAGGAAGTCCGCGAAATCGGCCTCGGTGAGGGGCCTTCCCGTGTCCGTGTGGTGATTGTCGGTCCGGGCGTCGTACACCCATAGCTCGCGGGTGGCCGGCTCATCGGTCGGCCGGGGCACGGACTTGGTGAAGAAGAGGATGTTCGACTTGGAGTTGGTGCCGTGGAAGATTCCTGTGGGCAGCCGCAGCAGGGTGTGAACGTCACAGTTCTTGAGGAGCGCTTGGCGGACCGTGGCGGCGGCACCGCTACCGAAGAGGACTCCGTCGGGAACGAAAACGGCAGCCCGTGCGCCCTGCGGCAGCGTGATGGCAAGGTGCTGGAGGAAATTGGTTGGCAGGTCGGCCTTCTGCGCCCAGAAGTCGTCGCGCTGGTCGGTGTCCGGGACGATATCGCCGCTCTTGAACGGCGGATTACAGATGGCCACGGTCGCGGCCACGTCCCTGTGGTAGCGGCGGACGGCGACGTCCTTCGCCTTGAGGGAGTCGGCGCGCAGGACGGGCGGCATCTCCGAGAGGACTCGTCCTGTGTTGAGCAGGATGTTCATCGTAGCGAACCGGCACATCTGTGCGTCGATGTCGGCCGCCGCGATGGCAGTCGAGTCGACGTACATGCCGGAGGCAGCCATCTCTCGGTGCGCGGCAATGAGCGTGCTACCGAGACCACCAGCCGCGTCGATCACCCTGTCTTCCCTTGTGACGGCGAGAGCCTTGGCAACGACAGCGAGGAGTGACGGAGGGGTGAGGATCTGCCCGGTCTGCCGCTTGGTGAGGAAGTCCTCACGACAGTCAGCGAGCATGGCGGAGAACGCCTCGCCGAGAGCGCCCGACGGGACATCGGTCCACCGGTAAGGGGCAAATTCCTCGACGATGAGCTGCCTGAGCTCGGACATCCGGTCGATGTTCCAGGGCTGGGCATCGTGGAAGAGGACGCTCGCGGTGGCCCTGCGCGGGTCGGTGGGGTTCGGAGTGCCGAGCTCATCCATCAGGTCTGCGAGGAAGGTATGGAGATCCTCGCCATTGAGGTCGGTGAGCTTGGGCCACGTGCCGACCGGCGCGACGGGCGGCTTGGCAAACCGTCTGGGGCGCTGCGTGTGTTCGTGGTCGAGCTTGAGGAAGAGCAGGTAGGCAATGTGCTCGACGAACTCGAGACGGGTCAGGGCCTTGAAGCTGGGCTTCTCACGATAGAACTTCCATAGGCGCTCCGTGATCCGCCTGCTCGTCCATGCGCCTTCTTGCGGCTCCCCGACCGCTCTCCGACCACTGCCCCGCCCGACCGTCATGCTTCGCCCTGCCTTCCGTCGTGCTCCCGAGCGGGCCTGGGCCTCACGGCTCCGTCGACCCGCTCGGGTGACGGCGGCTTACCGCTCTTGTGCTTCTTCACCTTCGGTGGTGCTGTCGTCCTCGGTCTGCACACCCGTCTTGAGTGCACGGGCCACTGCGGTGAACTGAGCCAGGGCCACCTCCAGTTCGCCCACGATCTCCTGGGCGATCACGTCGGGGGACGCGAAGACCGTGTCGGAGGCCGAGTCGGGCTGAAGGACCGTCAGGTCCAGATTCACCTTGTCGCGAGCGATCAACTCATCGTAATCGAACGCGCGGAACCGTTCACTGGGCTTTCGCGACGAGTAGTCAGAACCACCGGAGTGATAGGCCGCGACGAAGTCGTCGAGGTGCTCGCGGCGCAGCTGACGCTGCTTGAGGGTGAAGCGCTGATCGGTGCGGAAGTCGTAGACCCAGAGTTGGCGGGTGCCGGGGCGGCCCCCGGATCGCTGGCCCGTCTTGTCGAAGAAAAGGACGTTTGCCTTGACTCCGTTGGCGTAGAAGATGCCGGTCGGGAGCCTGAGGAGGGTGTGTACGTCGCACAGGTCGAGGAGGTTGCGGCGGATCGTGGTACCAGCGCCACCCTCGAAGAGGACGTTGTCTGGCAGGACGAGGGCGCCGCGCCCGTTGGTCTTCAGCAGGTTGTAAATGTGCTGGACGAAGTTGAGCTGCTTGTTGGTGGTCGGGGCCCAGAAGTCGGTACGGGCGGTATACGCCTCACCGGTCACTGAGCCGACGCCGAAGGGAGGGTTGGCGAGCACGATGTCGTAGTGCTTGTGGATCGGCTTTGCCAGCGAATCCTGAATGGTGATCAGCGGCTTGGCTTCGGAGGTTCCGATGCCATGCAGCAGCATGTTCATCAGGGCGAGGCGAGCGGTCTCGCGGACCAGCTCGTAGCCTGTGATCGAACCGGTCTGAAGCTTGCGGCCCTCATCGCCATACAGATCGTCCTCGTAGCGGGTGGCGATGTGGGCGTGCGCCGCGATGAGGAAGCCGCCGGTGCCGCAGGCCGGGTCGGTGATTGTCTCGCCGATTTTCGGCTGGACACAGTCGACCATGGCGTCGATGAGCGGTCGGGGGGTGAAGTACTGGCCCGCACCGGTCTTCCGGTCTTCCGCACCACGCTGGAGAAGGCCTTCGTAAGCGTCACCCTTAAGGTCCTGGTTCTCGGTGGTCCAGGTGTGCGGGTCGATCAGATCCTTGATCAGGCGTTCTAGTACGGCCGGCTCATGGATTTTGTTCGACGCCTTGGTAAAGACCTCACCGAGCATGGTGCCGCCGCGCTGGCCGAGGTCCTTGAGGATGAACTCGTAGTGATCGAGCAGCGCTTCGGCGGACTTGGTGGTGAGGCTCGTCCAGTCGCGCCCCTCGGGGACGAGCGGTGCTTCGGGGACATTGCGGCGGAACTTGGCGGGGCGCTTGGCGCGCTCGTCAGCCATCTTCAGGAAGAGGAGGTACGTGAGCTGCTCGACGTAGTCGAGAGTCGAGACCCCGGAATGGCGCAGCAGCTCGCAGTACGACCAGAGACGGTTGACGAGGGCGGAGGTCGGGATCTGCTGGTCAAAGGACTGGATCGGGGTCGCCGACTTGTCAGTACTCATGGTGCTCACTGAGGAAGCTCTTCCTGGCCCGGGGGGGCCGACTTGCGCGGGACACGCTTACGAACGGGCTTGGCGGTAGTCAGGCGCTGGGCGCGGATGCGGTCGAACAGGACCGAGGCAGGCTCGTCATCAGGGTCCTGGGGGACAAGCGCACCGCTAAAAGCTGCATGAAGGAGCGCGCTGCGTAGCTCCGCTGCCTGTGCAAGGGCCCCCTGCGCCAACTGGTGCGCGGCAGCTGCTTCCTCTACGTGCCTCTGAATGACCTTTACGAGCTCTTCCTGCGCTTCTCGCGGCGGGACCGGTACGGGAAGCAGTTTTATCTTGCGCAGACTGATCGACGCCAGGTTGACCGTCTGTTTTCCGTTTCGATCACACCAGCTCTTCCCGAAGCTGTTCGCGTGCCAGGCCAGCAGGAGAGGGTCGAGGACATCGTTTACGATCCTCGCTCGGAACACGTGATTCTGATGAATGCAATCTTCGATCTGCTCTTCCCAGATCCATCCGCGCCCGAGCTTGTCGCGGTCTCCTCCCTCGTTGAGGAGAACATCACCCTTCACGAGCCTCAATGCGTCAGCCTTGACTGCCGGGACGCGAATTTTCTCGATTCGGTCGAGCGCGAGACGACCACGCTGGACATTCGCAACCCTGAGGTAAGGCACCTCAACATAGTTAGGGTCACTCTGCTTCTTGCTGTCCTTGGTCACACCCCCTGCGACTGCGGCGATTTCCCCGAGCCGGGCCCACCTCCACCCCAAGGGGAGATTGGGAAGCGCGCCGTCATCAGCATCCGCTTTTTCCAGCGCAGCAGGGAAAAGTTCGGCGCCATCCAGGCCCCCGCAGGCACCCTGCCCCGTAATCCGGTCTCGGAGGATCTCAGAACTCGCCAGTGCCGTACGCGCTGCCTCTTCGCCAGCCTCTATGTGGGCGAGCTGTTCGCCCAGCTTGGCGATGATTCGGTGCTGTTCAGGGAGGGGTGGGACCAGGATCTCAAGGTTCGCCAGGTAAGGACGCGGGACTCGACGTTGCCCCACCGCGCCAGACATGTGCTGCTCGGCGACACGTCGCACGTTTCGCTGAAGAAGATAATGCATGAGATATTCAGGGAGAACTACTCCCGTACTGCGGAGTACGTGGAACTCAGTGCTTCCCAACGCCCGACCGCCAACCAGGCCTTGCGCCTTGGCGATCTTCCCATTTTCCATACACGGCGTAATCTTCGCGAAAAGAACGTCGTTCTCCTGGAACCTGGTCAGCGATTTCTTCTTAAAGTCGCCGAACCGCACCTGTGTCGAAGCATCCATTCGACCCGATTCTGCCTCAACAAAGGCCATCGGCACCTGGGAAATCAGGTCATCGTCGTCCGGCTCTTCGTCGAACGCTCGCGGATTGACGTCACACAGATCCCCAATTCGCGCCCGGATCCAGCCCTCCGGCAGCTTACCCCCCGGCGCGATCGCCACCGCGTCCCCCGCGCCCGAATCCGTCACGCGCCCAGCTCCTTGTCCAGTTCGTCAATGATTTCTTCCGCCCGATTCGCGCCGAATTCGGCGAGGAATCCGTCCGTTCCGTTGCGTGTCGTGAACGGGGCGTAGTCAAGGTCGGCGGTGTCGAAGCGTACACGCTCGATGGTCGCGCCGACGATGTGGTCGAGCCACCAGCGTTCGCGTGTGCTGAAGCTGACGCCTGACTGTTCCTGGCGGGCGAGCCAGGCCGTATAGCGCTCCCGTACAGCCTCGTCGTGGGGGCGAGGGGCTGGGGCTCCGCGTTCTGCGCCGCCGGCAAGTTCGTAGCGCAGGAGGACGAGTAGGTCGGCGGCGGTGCGCTTGGCCCGCTCGCGTACCAGCGCTTGGCCGAGGTTCTCGTACGCCTTCCAGAGAGTGTCGGGGGTCCAGGAGCGCGGTGGGCGGGCGATGCTGCGGGCCACGTCCTGGAGACGGCGCAGGGCGGCGGCGGGTGGGACGTCGGAGTCGGCGCCGAAGGCGATGGTCAGGGCCGCGATCTCGTCACGGTTATCGTCGATGTACTGCTTCCAATCGCGGACGGTGTCCTGGGCGCTTTCCTCGTCATCGATGGCTGCGCCCGCCCGGACTAGCGCATCGCGGCTGTTCTCGTCGTACAGGATGTCCTTGGCGCGGCGCATCTCAAGGAGCCTGGTACGCAGTGCTGGTGCGGCTGCAAGTGGCTTCAGAGCACGTTCGATGAGGCCGCGGACCGCACGTTCGGGGTCGCGACCGGTGCGTTCGGCGGCCTCGCGGGCCTCCTGCTGGTCATCAGTCGAGACCGCTTTGACCATGCCGTGGACGATGTCCTTCAGCGGTATGCCACCGCTGATTCGCTCAATCTCGGCGCGCTCCTCGCTCGTCATCTGAAGGTCGAGTTTGGCGAGGCGGGCGGCGAGGGTGGAGACCTCTTCCTCCTCGATCGTGTGCGCGGCGGTCTTGCGGAGCAGCTTCTCCAAGCTGATCTGCTTGTCGCTGTGGCGCTCCAGGGGAGCTGCATCCACCTTCGGCTTTCGTGTGACGCCGACCGCGTCAACCATGACGAAGCGGGTCTTGGGGCCGACGCCGGGTGTCACCCGTTCAAAGTCGGTGAGGGAGAGCGTGCGCGCGCCCCGGCCCTTCATCTGCTCGAAGTAGGCCCAGCTCTTGACATCCCGCAGGAAGATCAGACATTCGAGGGGCTTGACGTCCGTGCCGGTGGCGATCATGTCGACAGTGACCGCGATGCGGAGCTGGGGAAGGTTGCGAAAGTCGGCGAGCCGTTCGGCTGGTTTCCGGGCCGCGTGCGTGATCTTGACGCAGAAGTCGTTACCCTTACCGAAGACATCCCGTACGACCTCGACGATTTCTTCGGCGTGGTTGTCGTTCTTCGCGAAAACCAGGGTCTTTGGGACGTACATCTCGTCCCAAAGAAGCACCCCGGTGTCCGGGTCGTGCTTGGCCCGTTCCGGGAAAATCTCCGTGAAGAGCCGGTCCCTGAAGGTCTGGATCACCGTGCGCAGCTGGTCCTTGCTGATGATGCCGACGCCGACCTCCTTCGCCCCATAGTCGATATCCTCGGCGATGTCCTCGTAACGCTCACGGCGGGTGCGACGGTCGCGGACCGGGACCGTGCCCTTGGCGATGACCCCACCCTCGCCTGTTATCCGCGTCTCGATCTCGTACACGGAGAAGTCGACGTTGACTCCATCGGCGACGGCCTCCCGATAGGTGTACTCACTGACCAAGTTGCCGTTGAAGTAGCCGAAGGTCTGGGCGACGGGGGTCGCAGTGAGGCCGACGATCGGGGCATCGAAGTACTCCAGGACCGAGCGCCACTTGCCGTAGATGGAACGGTGGCACTCGTCGACGACGATCAGGTCAAAGGCTTCGGGAGGGATGGTGTCGTTGTAACCGACCTCGATGTCTCCAGGCACGTCGTACGGCAGGTCGGCTTCGTCGCCCTCACCTTCAGGGGCCCCTTCGGGAAGGCGACGGCCGGTGAGCTCCATGTAGAGACGCTGGACGGTGGAGATCACGACCTTCGAGGAAGCGAGCATCCCCTCAGCACCCAGCCGCTGCACGTTGAAGAGGTCTGCGAACTTTCGGTGGGTATCCGGGGTGGTGAAGTTCTCGAACTCCGCGAAGGCCTGTGCGCCCAGGTTGTTGCGGTCGACGAGGAAGAGCACCCGTTCGGCTTTTGCGTACTTGAGCATGCGATAAGAGAACGTGACGGCCGTGTATGTCTTGCCGGCTCCGGTGGCCATCTGGACTAGGGAACGGGACTGCCCCATACCGTGTTGCCCCCTGCCGAGGGCGACGGAGTTTTCCACCCCGTGGACGGCGGTGATCTGAGCCGGTCGCAGCGGGCGCGCGTCAAGCTCGGGCATCCGCAACCGCAGCCGTGCCCGGTAGCTGGGGGCCTGCGGATCCTCGTCGGCTTGGCGCATCCACCGTGCAAGGGTGCGCGGCTGGTGGAAGGAGAAGATCCGGCGGGTGCGGGAGTCCGGGTCGAGGGTGGAGCGGAAGCGGGTCTCGCCACCATCGCTGACGTACCGGAACGGCAGCGGGGTACGCCAGGCAACCAGACGCTGCTGTGCGTCGGTGAGGTGGTCGGCATACCCATTGGCCTGGGTCTCCGCTGCCGAGAGGTCGGCGCCCTCTCTCTTGGCCTCGATGACGCCGACGAGCTTCGCCTCCACATGCAAGGCATAGTCCGCCCGGCCACGTGCAGTGGTCACCTCGCGTACGGCGACTCCGCTCCCGCGCCGGTCGCCCAGGACATGGAGGTTGAGGCCCGATGCGGCATCCTGGACGTCCCAGCCAGCCTGCGTCAGCATCTCGTCAAGCCTGGAGCGGACCTGGGCCTCAGTGAGAGGCTCCCGGGAGGCCTGCTCTGCGTTGTCAAGGAGGCGAGCGCGCTCTGCGACTGCGGCGGAGGCAGCGGCCGCGCTGGTGGCATCGGCACGATGCCGATGAGCACGCTCCTGACCGGCCGCCGTCTCCAGGTCCGCCAACTTGGCCTGCATCGCGGCTACCTGACGCGCCAGCTCCTCACGCTCGGTCTGGGCCTGCGCGAGCTCGCGCTCGGCCGCGGTGCGAGCAGTTTGCTCGACCTGGGTCTGGGACGCCTGGTCCTTGTAGCTGACCCGAGCTTCCTCTAGCGCCTTGCGGGCAGCGGCGACCTCGTCAGCCAGACGGGCGTTCCGAGCGACTGGCGTTCGGTCCGGACTCGGCGGTACAAAGGTGAGCTGTTCACGGGAACCAGTGAGCAGACGGTGATACCAGGCGCCGAGACGGAAACAGGTACGCAAGGCGCGGAAAGCATCTTCGGCGCTGTCGTGACCCTTGTGATTGGCGTCATTGCCGAGTGCACGCACCTCGTGGAAGGCCTTGCCGACGTCGCCGTGGAGATAGCCCTCCCGGTCCAGGGCCCTGAGCCGGTCGAACTGGGTACTTCCTTCGGCCCGGACCCGGCCGCGACTCACCAAGTCCTCCGCGAGGGCTTCTCCGAACTGCCTCGACTTGATCAATGAGGTGTTGGGATCGTCGAAGACGTGGCTCTCGGCAGCGGCCCCGTAGGCGACGAGGAGCGGAAGGTCGGACAGAAGGAATCCAAAGTTCCTGGAATGCTGAGCGAGCCGTACCAGCCTGGGGTCCGCCGTGGAACCGCCTGCATCGCCTGCGCTCATGTGGCCCTTCCGCCTTCTCCAAGCAGTCCGCGCCCGCTCATCAGGCCTCGGATGTGATCACGCCTCTCACCAGACGCGTGCGTCATCTCAATCGACCCTAACGGGGCAGGTCCGCACACCGCCAAGGTTTCCGGCGACGCCTGGCGGGCACTGAGCCCGGCCCTTTCCCTCCCCGCCCGTCGAGCCGCAGTGACCGACCCACATCAGCCAGAGTGGAACAGCAGACCACATCACCTCGGGTGCCAGGCCTTTGCCGTGCGCGGTGGCATCAAGAGCAACTCGCCCGCACGCCCCGCCTCATGCGGTCGAGGCTCTCCGACAACACCTTCGAACTGGGCTACGTCTTCGGCACGACAGCACCCAGCGCCCATTCCACCGCAGCCCCGTAGGTGGGCATCGGGACCATCCGCTCCCGTCCCTCCACCGTCCCCGTGGCCCGAATCCGCAGGCCAACTGCTGCGCACACTCCTATAGCCCGCTCAGGACTCGAACTTGCGGTCAAGCCATCCATCGTTTGAGCCAACCCTAATGCGGTGTAGCCCGCCCGCCCCATCGACCGGATCGCGCCCGCAGCACACCGCCCCGCGTACACCAGGCGTGCACAATCGCGCGGGAACCCCCAGGAAACCGCAGCGCAGGTAGAAGCGGGAAGCGCCCCTACACGAAATGTGGCCCTGACCAAGGGAAACCCACTGGCCAGGGCCACAATGACAGACGAGTCGGGCTGTACGCCGGGTTCTGTACCGCGGGTCCTCGCGGACGTCGCGGTGACGGCCATCCATCTAGGGCCAGCATTGCTGCCGGCCTCGTGCGGTCTACCCGCGGACTCGGGCGGGCAGCCCTCGATCGTCCGCGCAGAGGCGCCCCGTATCCATGCGGGCGTCTCCTTTTGACCTTGCTCCGGGTGGGGTTTACCTAGCCGCCTGAGTCACCTCAGGCGCTGGTGGTCTCTTACACCACCGTTTCACCCTTACCGAGGGCCGAAGTCCCCGGCGGTCTGTTTTCTGTGGCACTGTCCCGCGGGTCACCCCGGGTGGCCGTTAGCCATCACCCTGCCCTGTGGAGCCCGGACGTTCCTCGGGAAGGTCCCCCGAAGGGGTCTTCACGCGGCCGTCCGCCCGGCTCGTCTGCCGTGCCGACCATGTTACCCGCCGGGTCCCCGAGGTCCGCGCCGTAGCCGCCGTCGCCAGGAAGGAGCCCGCGAGGATCAGTGCGAAGGCCGCCGCGACGTCCGCCGTGAGCGGCTCGGAGAGGAAGGTGACGCCCGCCGCCACCGCCACGGCCGGATTGACGTACGTGAAGACGACCGCCCGGGTCGGGCCCGCCTCCCGGATCAGTTCCAGGAAGACCACGAAGGCCAGGGCCGTGCAGATGACGCCGAGGCCCGCGAGTGACGCGAGCGTCTCGTCGTCCGGCATCGTCTCCGGCCAGGTGGCCGCCGCCGCGGGGGCGTAGACGAGGGCGGCGAGGACCAGGCAGGGCGCGATCAGCTGGAGGGTGGGGACCTCGCGGAGGTGGCGGGCCACGATCAGCGGGGCGATGGCGTAGCCGAGGGCGGTCAGCATGACCTCCGTGAGGGACCACGCGTCGCCGCCCGTCAGGTGCGGCACGGTCAGCACCGCGACGCCCGCGAGGCCGAGCCCGAGACCGGTGAGGCGGCGCGGACTGAGGCGTTCCGTGTCGCCGAAGAAGCGGGCGAGGAGCGCGCCGATGATCGGGACGGCGGCGATGAGGAGCCCGGCCGTGGAGCTGGAGATGCGCCGCTCGGCGTCGGTGAGGGTCCACCACGGGCCGAGGATCTCCACGCAGGCGAAGACCAGCATGGGGCGCCAGTGTGTCTTCAGTACGTGGGGCAGTCCGCCCTGTCGTACGGCGAAGGGGAGCAGGAGCGCCGCGCCGAGCGCGCAGCGCGTGAAGACCACCATCGACGGGGACAGGTCGCTGTCCACCGCCACCTTGATCATGAGATAGGGGATGCCCCACAGGACTCCCATGAGCGAGAAGAGAAACCAGCCGCGTGCCGTCATGCGGGCAGTTTCGGCCGCCTCACCGCCGGGTGTCTTGAACGCTGTTGCGGTACGCCGCCGGGGTCACCCCGAGCACCCGGCGGAACCAGCGCGTGAGATGCGCCTGGTCGGCGAAGCCCACCAGGGAGGCCGCCTCGGCGGGGCGCAGGCCCGCGTCCAGGTGCGCGCGGGCGAGCGTCACGCGGTGCTGGGCGAGCCAGGCGTAGGGCGGCATCCCCGTCGACGTACGGAAGGCGCGCAGGAGTTGGTAGCGGGACAGGCCGAGCGGGGCGGCGAGTTCGGTGAGGGTGGGTGGGGTCAGGAGTTCGTCGGTGAGGCGGCTGCGCACGGCGCGGGCGATGTGGTCGGCGCCGGGGACGCGGTCGGCGAAGGGGGCGCCGGCAGCCGCCCGGGGGCGGTCGGCGCTGTGTCTGCGGGTGAGGGCGGTGAGCAGCCAGGGGAGGCGGGACTCCGCCTCCAGCGGGTCGGCGTGGGCGCTCAGTTCGGTGTGGGCGGCGCGCAGGGCGGCCGCCAGTTCGGGGTCGTCCACCACCGGGTCGGGGAAGTGCGGCGGGGTCTCGGTGCCCTCGGCGAGGAGGGGCAGCGTGGGGTACATGGCGCGGTAGGCGTAGCCGCCGGTCGCGCCGGGGCCGCCGGTGTGCACCTCGCCGGGGGCGAGGACGACGATGGAGCCGGGCCCCACATGCAGCCGGTCCCCCCGGTAGTCGATGAGCTCGGAGCCGCCGACGCAGACGCCGACGGAGAACTCCTCGTGGTAGTGCGGGGCGTAGCGGTGCCGTTCGAAGCGGGCGGTCAGCAGGTCGAGGCTCTCGCCGTCGGGGCCGAGGGGCGCCCTGGACCAGAGCGCCTGCTCGCGGGGGCGTCCCGCCTCTGCCGCCTGGTCGTTCATGTGCCGCCCCCCGCTCCCCGTGGTGCGCCACGCGGGGCCGACACCCGCGCGACCTGTCACGGGTGCAACGCCCGCGTGCCCTTCTTCCATGCCGCGCCGAGGTCGACGCCGGCCGGGAAACGTCCGTGGATCTCCAGGATCACCATGCCGTGCGCGAACGCCCAGGCCGCGCGGGCCAGGTCGACGTCTCCGGCGCAGGCCCGCATCAGGGGCGCCGCGGCCCGCTCCTCCAGGCCCTCGGGGAGGGCGTGGCGCGGGAGGGGACGTTCGGTGGCGAGGCGGTAGAGGTGGGGGTGGCGCAGGGCGTACGCGCGGTAGGCATCGGTGAGGGCGTCGAGGGAGCCGGGGGCCCGCGCCTCGGCCGCCTCGGAGGCGGTCGCGGACTCGTCCAGCATCTGCGCGACCAGCTGCACCTCCACCGCGGCCTTGTCGGGGAAGTGAGGCGTACGCCCCCGCACTTCTCTGTCGGTGCTGGTCGTCGACCTCTACGGCGTCCTTCTGCTCATCGGGATCCACGCGGCGTCCGTGACCCGCTCGCACGTGCGAGCGGCGCTACGAGCGACCGTACGGCTGCACGCCGACGAGCCGGCGGAGCTGCTGGCGGCGCTCCGGGCGGGTCAGGCGGGTCAGGCGGGTCAGGCGGGTCAGGCCGACCGTTCCTCACGCCGGGACGAACTGAACCTTTGCTGTCGTCGGGTCCGCCTGTGTGAGGCGGACCCGCAGGTGTTCGCCCAAGGGGAGTCCCGTCGGGCCGCCCTCGATGCGGGCCACGATCGCCGGGGCGGTCAGCTGAACGGTGCCGACGGCCGGGTCGCGGTCCTTCACGTCCACCACCACCGCGTCGAAGATCTCGCCGACCCGGTCCTTGAGCAGGGCGGCCTCGACGATGTCTACGCACTCCCGCTCCACGGCATTGCCGCGCCGGGCGCCGTCCGCCATCTCCTTGGGCAGGCCGTCCAGGGCGGCGAGGACCCACTGCGGGACGCCCGCTCCCGCGCAGGCGGCGAGGCACAGCTCGGAGGCGTAGCGGTCGACGAGGCGGCGCAGGGGGGCCGTGCAGTGGGCGTAGGGGGCGGCGACCGCGGCGTGCAGGGTGAGGGCGGGGGTCTCGCCGCCGGTGAACGCCGTGTAGCCCGCGCCGCGCAGCAGCGTCGTGCACTCCTGGAGGAAGGCGGCGTGGTGCGACTGGCGGGGGTCGAGGGAGCGTACGAGTTCCGCGTACGGGACGTGGTGCGGCCAGTCGATGCGCAGCGCCTTGGCGGTGCGGCGCAGGCGTCCGACGGCACCGTCCGGCGCGGTCGGCAGGGTGCGCAGGATGCCCGTGCCCGAGCCGATCATGAGCTCGGCGGCGGCCATGCCGGTGAGCAGGGAGATCTGGGCGTTCCAGCCGTCGGCGGGCAGGGGCGCGCGGTAGGCGAGTTCGTACGTGCCGTCGCGCTCGACGATCTCCTGCTCGGGCACGTTGAGGGAGATGCCGCCGCGCTCGACTTCCAGCCGCTCGCGCAGCGTCCCGATGTCCCGCAGCAGCGCGACCGGCTCCTCCGCGGTGCCGTCGTCGATGGCCCGCTGTACGCCCCCGTAGTCGAGCTTCGCCCGGCTGCGTACGAGGGCACGGCGCACGTCGACGCGTTCGGTGCGGCCGTCGTCATCCAGGTCGAGCGTCCACAGGACGGCCGGGCGGCTCTGGCCCGGCAGCAGGCTGGCGGCGCCCTCGCTCAGGGCCGTGGGGTGCAGCGGGACCTTCTCGTCGGGGAAGTAGAGGGTCGTGACGCGGCGGTGGGCCTCGGCGTCGGTCGGGCCGCCGGGTGTGACGTACGCGGCGACGTCGGCGATCGCGTACCGCACGCGGTAGCCGCCGCTCTCGCGGCGCGCCAAGTGCATGGCCTGGTCCAGGTCGACGGAGGTGGGCGGGTCGACGGTGAAGAGGGGGATGTCCGTGGCGTCATGCTCCGGGAGGCGGGGCGACGCGGCGGCCCGCTCCGCCTCGGCGAGGACGTCGGCCGGGAAGGCGTCGGGCACGTCGAGTGTCGTACGCAGTTCACGCAGCGCGGCCCGCAACGGAGCCTCCGCTGCGCCGGTCACGTGGAGCTGACGGCGGGGCATGCCCCGAGCGTAGGGCGCACCCCGGGCCTTGGCACCCCGTGAGCCGACCCTGCCGCCGGGCGCTCCGCGACATCCGCCACCCACCACGGCGCTTGGCGCGCCTGGCCGCCGGTCGGGGGCCGGCGCGCCTGGTTTTCCTGGCCGCCGGTCCGGGCGGACGCGCCTGGCGTTCCCGGCCGCCGGTCCGGGCGGACGCGCCCGGCGTTCCCGGCCGCCGGTCCAGGCGTTCCTGGCCGCCGGTCCGAGGCCGTCCGGCGGCGCGCGAGAGACGCCGTCCTGGAGACGCCGCCCTGGGCTGCCCGAAGATGCCGTCCTAGGCCGCCCCAGGGGTGGCGCCCGAGGTGCCGCCCCAGACGCCGCCCGGGGTGGCGCCCGAGGTGCCGTCCGAGGAAGCGCCCGAGGTGGCGCCCTCAATGCCTCCAGGTCCGCCCTAAATACTGCCCCAGGGATGCCGTCCTACGTGCCGCCCCAGGGATGCCACCGAAGGTGCCGCCCGGTGCACAGCCCGAGGATGCCGCCCTAGGCGCCGCCCGACGCACCGCCCAAAGGTGCCGCCCGAAGGTGCCGCCCGGCGCACCGACCGAAGGTGCCGCCCTGAAGGTGCCGCCCGACGCACCCCCCGAGGCACCGTCCTAGGTGCCACCTCAGGGCAGGGCGAGCCCACGGCACCGGGCGCCGCTTTCGTCCCCGTAACCTTTTCCCAGGGGCCGCGCCCCTCCCTCGTACCGCCTAAGGAGTCCGATCGTGCTCGTCCTGCTGCCGCCGTCCGAAGGCAAGGCCTCGTCCGGGCGGGGTGCCCCGCTCGAGCCCGAGAGCCTGTCGCTGCCGGGGCTCGCCGAGGCGCGGCAGGCGGTGCTCGACGAGTTGGTCGAGCTGTGCGCCGCCGACGAGGAGAAGGCGCGGGTCGTGCTCGGCCTGAGCGAGGGGCTGCGCGGCGAGGTCGCCAAGAACACCGGTCTGCGCACGGCGGGCGCGCGTCCCGCCGGGGAGATCTACACGGGCGTCCTGTACGACGCCCTGGACCTGGCCTCGCTCGACGCCGCCGCCAAGCGCCGCGCCGCACGCTCGCTGCTCGTGTTCTCCGGACTGTGGGGCGCCGTCGGCGTGAACGACAGGATTCCCTCCTACCGCTGCTCGATGGGCGTGAAGCTGCCGGGCCTCGGCGCCCTCGGGGCCTACTGGCGTACGCCGATGGCGTCCGTCATGCCAGAGGCGGCGGGCGACGGGCTCGTCCTGGACCTGCGGTCGTCGGCGTACGCGGCGGCGTGGAAGCCGAAGGGCGAGGTGGCCGGGCGGACGGCGACCGTGCGGGTGCTGCACGCGCAGCTGGTCGACGGGGTCGAGAAGCGGTCCGTGGTCTCGCACTTCAACAAGGCGACGAAGGGCCGGATCGTACGCTCCCTGCTGACCGCGGCCGCCCAGCCGAAGGACCCGGCCGAGCTGGTCGAGGCGCTGCGGGATCTGGGCCACGTGGTGGAGGTGGAGGCTCCGGCGAAGGCGGGGAAGGTGTGGGGGCTGGATGTGGTGGTGCGCGACCTCCACTGAGCCTGGCCTCTGGGCCTTGACCTGTGACCTCTGCCCCGCCCCTGGGCCTTTGGCGGCTGCGGTCGTCCCCGGACTGGGCCGCCGCTTCGCGGCGGATGTCCCCCACCCACCCATCCACCCGTTCGCCCCGCAGTAAAGGGTGGGAGGGGGTGGGTTCCGGTGCCGCTCGATGCCATGAACGGGCGGGTGGGTGGGAAAGACCCGCCGCGAAGCGGCGGCATAGGGCGCTGCTCTGGGAGCGGTCTCTGGTACGCCGGGAAGCGGCGGCGTATGGCACCACTTCGGGTGCGGTCTCCGGCACGCCAGGAAGCCGCGCATAGGGCGCCGCCCCGGCCAGGGTCCCGCCCCCTCTCAGGAACCCCCCGCACGGAGTCCGCCCAGCAGTCGGTCCAGGGCAAGTTCCGTCTGGGCCAGTGTCTCCGGGGCGTCCGCGTGGGCCAGCCACAGTGCCGCCTCGTTCATCGCGCCGGAGAGCAGGCGGGCCAGGGGCTCGACCGGCTGGGCGGTGATGATTTCGGAGCTGACCAGCGTGTCCAGCGCCTCCGCCAGATGCCGGGCGGAGGAGTTCTCGTCCATGGCCCGCCACTCGTCCCACCCGAGCACCGCCGGCGCGTCCACCAGGACGATGCGCCGCACCACCGGATCGCGCCCGGCGGCGAGGAAGGCCCGGCAGCCTGCCCGCAGCTGCTCCCAGAGGTCCTCGTGCTGCCCGGCGGCGGCCGCGACCCGCTCTCCCAGGTCCGCCTGCACCTCGGCGACCACCGCGCGGAACAGCCCCGCCTTGCTCTCGAAGTGGTGGTAGGCCGCCCCCTTGGTGACCCCCGCCGCCCGCGCCACCTCGGCGAGGACCACGGCGTGATAGCCGTCCGCGGCGAACCTCCGCCGCCCCTCGCCCAGCAGGGCACGCCGTGTCGCCGCCCGCTGCTCGGCCCTCGTGACAGCCTCCGCCCTGACAGTCCCCGACCCCGTCCCGGCAGTCCCCGTCGTGACAACCATCGCGCCCGCCCATCCTCTCTTCGTCGATCTCCCTCCCTCTTTCGCATACCCCGGGTATGTTAGCGTCCCAGCCCACATACCCGGGGTATGTGAACACGATCGCGTACGAGCAGAGGGAGCCGCACATCATGAAGGTCAAGCTCGGAAGCTTCTATCCGGTGATCGCCACCCGCGATGTCGCCGCCTCACGCGACTTCTACGTCCGCTACTTCGGTTTCGAGGCGACCTTCGAGGCCGACTGGTATGTGAGCCTCCACCGCCCGGACGCCCCGCATTACGAACTCGCCCTGCTCGACCACGCCCACCCCACCCTCCCCGACGGGCACCGCGCGCCGCTCCAGGGCGGCCTCCTGCTCAACTTCGAGGTCGACGACGTGGACGCCGAACACCACAGGCTGGTCGGAGGGGCGGGCCTGCCCGAGCTTCTCTCCCTGCGCACCGAGGAGTTCGGGCAGCGGCACTTCATCGTCGCGGCGCCGGACGGCGTGCTGATCGACGTCATCACCGTCGTGAGCGCGAGCGAGAAGTACGCGGAGCAGTACGCCCCCGGCCATGCCCCACGAGACAGTTAGATTGCGGCCGCAGGTTGATTGCAGCGTGCAGGTTGCAACATGCGCAACGCCCTTTGCGCGCACTGCACCGTCACGGGCACTATTCCCCCATGGTTCCTGAGCCCCCCGCCGCCCCCTCCTCCGTCCTCGATCTCGCGCCCGTCGTCCCGGTAGTGGTCGTCGACGATCTCGGTGACGCCGTGCCGATGGCGCGGGCCCTGGTCGCCGGGGGGCTGCCCGCGATCGAGGTGACTCTGCGGACGCCCGTCGCGCTTGACGCGATTCGGGTCATCGCCGCCGAGGTGCCGGGCGCCGTCGTCGGTGCCGGGACCGTGATCTCCGCGCGGAACGTCGCCGACTCCGTGGCGGCCGGCGCCCGTTTCCTCGTCAGTCCGGGCTGGACGGACGCGTTGCTGGAGGCGATGCGGGGGTCGGGCGTGCCGTTCCTGCCGGGGGTCTCGACGGCCTCGGAGGTCGTGGCGCTGCTTGAGCGCGGCGTCAGCGAGATGAAGTTCTTCCCGGCGGAGGCCGCCGGTGGGACCGCCTATCTGAAGTCCCTCGGCGGGCCGCTCCCCCAGGCCCGTTTCTGCCCGACCGGCGGGATCACCTCCGGCTCCGCGCCGTCGTACCTCGCGCTGAAGAACGTCGGCTGTGTCGGCGGCAGTTGGATGCTTCCCGCCGACGCCGTCGCGGCCAAGGACTGGGCCCGGGTGGAGTCCCTCGCGCGCGAAGCGGCGTCCCTGCGCTGACCCCGCGAAGAGGCACCCCTCACAAAGAGGGGGGCCAGCGCAAGTGTGACGTGTCGTTCAGGAGACGCAGCGAGGCGTTGCCGTCGGCGTAGTACGCGACCGCCGAGACGGAGGCCGCCGCGAGTTCCATGCGGAACAGGGACTCCGGCGGGGCGCCGAGCGCGAGGCGCACCAGCGTTTTGATGGGCGTGACGTGTGTGACGAGCAGGACCGTGCGGCCCGCGTACGCCGAGGTCAGGCGGTCGCGGGCGGCCGCGACCCGGCGGGAGACCGCCGCGAACGACTCGCCGCCCGGCGGCGCCGCCTTCGGTGAGGCCAGCCAGGCGTTCAGCTCCTCGGGGTGACGCTCGCGCACCTCGCCGAAGGTCAGCCCCTCCCAGGCCCCGAAATCCGTTTCGCGCAGGCCCTCTTCGAGGTGGACGTCGAGTCCGAGCCGGGCGGCGACGGTGTGCGCGGTCTCCTGGCAGCGCTTGAGCGGCGAGGAGACGATCGCCTGGATCGTGCCGCGCGCGGCGAAGGCCGCCGCGGCGCGCTCGGCCTGCTCGCGCCCCACGCCGGAGAGGGACGGGTCGCCGCCGCCGCTTCCGGAGAAGCGTTTCTCGGGCGTGAGCGCGGTCTCGCCGTGCCTCAGCAGTACGAACGTCGCGGGCGCCCCCAGGTCGGCCGGCGCCGCCCAGCCGACGGGCGGTGCCGACGCGCTGTGCGCGACGCGGGCATCGGCGGCCCCTACCGGGCCGCCCTCCGCCGCCCCGCCGCGCGAGGAGGACGTGGAGGACGCGGGGGCCGCCGTGGAGGACGCCGTGGAGGCCGCGGGGACACCCGTGGAGGCCGCGGGGACACCCGTGGAGGCCGCGGGGACACCCGTGGAGGCCGCCGTGGAGGCCGCGGAGGACGCCGTGGAGGCCGCGGAGGACGCAGGAGCCGCGGAGGCCGCCAGTGCCGCCCGCGCCCTCGCCGCGCCCGCCGCCGCGTCCCCCGGCGGGCCCAAGGGCTCGGGGGCAGAGGTAGGGGCAGGGGCGGGAGCCGCGGCCGATCGTGCGGCTCGCGCGTCCAGTTCCGCCGTGGACGCCGACGGCGACCACCGTTCACCCCGCTTGCCCGCGTCCATCGCCTCGTTCGCGAGCCGGTCCGCGTGCTTGTTCTTCTCGCGCGGGATCCACTCGTACGTCACCTGGGACGACGGGAAGACCCGCGCGGCCTCGGCCGCGAGTGGCTTCATGCCGGGGTGCTTGATCTTCCAGCGGCCCGACATCTGCTCGACGACGAGCTTGGAGTCCATGCGGACGTGGACCGACGCGGCCGGGTCGAGCTGGTGCGCCGCCTTCAGACCGGCCACCAGGCCCTTGTACTCCGCGACATTGTTCGTCGCGACGCCGATGTACTCCGCGGCCTCCATCAGGGTCTCCCCCGTGGCCGCGTCGATGACCACCGAGCCGTAGCCCGCGGGCCCCGGGTTGCCCCGGGAACCCCCATCGGCCTCGACGATGAACTCGCGCATGGAGAGGGTCCTTATCGGGGCAACCGGGATGACCAGGACAACCGGGACTACAGGCCGGACTCGGACGTACGGATCAGGATGCGGCGGCAGTTCTCGCACCGCAGGACGGTGTCCGGGGAGGCCGCCTTCACTTCGTTGACCTCGGTGATGTTGAGCTCCAGGCGGCAGCCCTCGCAGCGTCGCTGGTAGAGCTTGGCGGCGCCGACGCCGCCCTCCTTCTCGCGCAGCTTGTCGTAGAGCTTCAGCAGGTCGGCCGGGACCGAGGCCGCCACGACCTCGCGCTCCTTGGTGACCGTGGCCGCCTCGCCGTCGATCTCCTCGAACGCGGCGTTCCGGCGGGCCGTCGCGTCGTCGATCTTCGACTGGACCGAGGAGACCCGCCCGGTCAGCTCGGTGACCCGCTCCTGCGCGGACTCACGGCGCTCCATGACCTCCAGGACCACGTCCTCCAGGTCGCCCTGGCGCTTGGCGAGCGAGGCGATCTCCTTCTGGAGGTTCTCCAGGTCCTTGGGGGAAGAGACCGCGCCGGAGTCCAGGCGCTGCTGGTCGCGGACCGCGCGCTGGCGGACCTGGTCGACGTCCTGCTCCGCCTTGGTCTGCTCGCGGGCGCAGTCGCTCTCCTCGGTCGTCGAGGCGACGAGCAGGTCGCGCAGCTGCGTGAGGTCCTTGGTCAGCGACTCGATCTCGGCGTGCTCGGGCAGGGACCTCTTCTTGTGCGCGAGCTGCTGGAGGCGGGTGTCCAGGGCCTGGACGTCGAGCAGTCGGATCTGGTCGGCGGGCGCGGCGTTCAGTTGGGGGCTCCAGGTGTGTCGTGAGGAGAGGCCGCGTGGGCGGTCCAGGGGTCGGTGACCGTATGCGAGACGTGGACGCGGAGTCCCCATCCGTTCCGGTCGGAGATCTCGTCGAGCTGGGCTGCGGCCAGCTCGCACCACGGCCACTCGGTGGCCCAGTGCGCGGCGTCGAGCAGCGCGAGCGGCGTGCGCTCGCGGGCCTCGGACGCCGGGTGGTGGCGCAGGTCCGCGGTGAGGAAGGCGTCCACACCGGCGGCGCGTACGTCGTCGAAGAGGCTGTCGCCGGAGCCGCCGCTCACCGCGATGGTCCTGATCAGCGCGCCCGGGTCGCCTGCGACCCGGATGCCCTGCGCGGTGGCGGGCAGCCGCTTCGCCGCGCGCTCGGCGAGCTCGGCGAGGGTGAGGGGGTGTTCGAGTTCGCAGATCCGGCCGAGGCCGCGACGGCCCCGCTGGTCGGCGGGGTCCGGCACGAGGGGACGTACGACACGCAGGTCGAGGGCGCCCGCGAGCGCGTCGGAGACGCCCGGGTCGGCGCGGTCGGCGTTGGTGTGCGCGACGTGCAGCGCGATGTCGTTCTTGATCAGGTCGTGGACGACGCGGCCCTTGGAGGTGGACGCCGCGACCGTCGTCGTACCGCGCAGGTAGAGCGGGTGGTGGGTGACCAGGAGCTGGGCTCCGAGCCGCACCGCCTCGTCGGCGATCTCCTGGACCGGGTCGACGGCGAAGAGGACGCGGGAGACGTCCGCGTCGGGGTCTCCGCAGACCGTGCCGACCGCGTCCCAGCTCTCGGCCAGACCGGCGGGCCACAGGGCGTCGAGGGCGGCGATGACTTCAGACAGACGGGGCACGGGGAAAGGCTACCTGGCCCTCTCGTGCACCTGAACCGGCGCCGCTCTCGCGGACCTGGCCGAGCGGCGCCGGGGTTCCTCAATCGAGGGTCGCGGTGATCTCCGTCACGGGTTTCCTCACTTGGCGAGGTAGCCGCGGAGGTCGTCCAGGACGGAGTCCGCCGCGGTCACGCCGAGACCGAGGTACCAGGTCTCGTCCGGGACGTCTTTGGCCTGCCCCTTCTTCACCGCGCCGAGCCTCTTCCACAGGGGGTTCTTCTCGGCCTCGGAGCGGCCGGTCTTCGTCGCGTCGCCGTAGACGCCGGTGAAGATCCAGTCGGCGTCGGCCTGGTCGATCTTCTCGGGGCTGATCTCGGCGGCGAGGTCGTTGACCTGCTGGTTCTTGGGCCGCGGCAGGCCGGCGTCGTCGAGGATCGTGCCGATGAAGGACGCCTTGGCGTAGAGGCGGATACGGTCCGGCATATAGCGGAGCATCGTGACGCTCGGCTTCCTGCCGCCGTGGGCGGCGCCGATGTCCTCGCCGAGCCGCTGTGCCGTCTTCTCGTACGCGGCGAGCTCCTCCTTGGCCTCGGCGGTCCTGTCGAGCGCGGCCGCGTTCAGGAGGTAGTTCTCCTTCCACGTGAAGCCGGGGCGGATGGAGAAGACCGTCGGGGCGATCTTGGCGAGCTGCGGGTAGAGCTTGGCGGCGCGCAGCTCGCTGCCGAGGATCAGGTCCGGCTTGAGGCCCGCGATCGCCTCCAGATTGAGGGAGTTGATCGTGCCGACGTCCTTGGGGTCGCCGGCCGCCTTCTTGAGGTAGCCGGGGACGCCGTTGTCGCCCTCGGTGGGGGCGTAGCCGACGGGCTTGACGCCAAGGGAGACCACGTTGTCGAGCTCGCCCACGTCGAGCACCACGACGCGCTGGGGCCGCTTCTTCAGCTCGGTCCTGCCGCGGGCGTGCGTGATGGTGCGCGGGAACTCGCCCGGCTTCGCCGCGGTGCCCATCTTCGCCGTCTGCTCGGCTGCCTTGGCGAAGTCGTCGCCGCCCTGGGCGACGGCCTTGCTGCCGCTGCCGTTGTCGGACTTCGCGGAGCCGTCGTCGCCCGACCCGCAGGCCGCGAGCGTGAGCGCGGCGGTCACGGCGAGGGCGACCGCGGCGGTGCCGCGGCGGCGACCGCGCCGAGAGGGCCGTACGAATCGTGCGGATCGTGCGGGCCGCGGGGACAGGGACATCGGGACTCCAGGGGGTGCGCTGCCCGGCTCGACCGAGGCGAGAGCCCGACCGGACTTAGGTTCGCCTTACTTTAAGCAGAGCCGCCTCGCGCAGCACAACCGCCCCCGACCTCTCAGGCCAACCGGGACATCTCCACCCTTCTGTGTGAAGCGGACAGCCATGCAACCCACGCCAGTGCGTACGAAAACTAGCTTCGGGGCCGGAGGTGGCACCGACGATGACAGCGGTAACGATCACGGTGGACGGTTCCTACGCGGCCAGGCTCGCCAGGCGGGGCGCGTCCTTGCTCCCCGAGCGCTGGACGCTCGACTCCCCCGAGCCCTACGTGGTGCCGCTCGCCGGCCACCAGCCCGAGGAGCCCGGTACGGAAGTGCTGCCGATGAGCGACGGACGCGTCCTCATCCACCGCCTGGTCGACGGGCGGCACGCCTTCGCGCTGCTCTACCCGACGGGCCCGGGGACCGGCGAGATCCCACTGGGCACCGTGGAGTGCCGGGGCACCCTGCGGCTGCTGCCGCCCGCGCCGGACGGCACCCGCGCCTACGCCCTCGCAACCGGGACCCACTCGTCGGACGTGTGGCTGGTGGCGGGCGGCTCCTTCGGGCCCGAGCATGTGGCGGAGGTGCCGGGGCGCTGCTCGGGCGGCGTCTGGCTGGACCGCGAGGGCCGGATACTGGCCCTCGACCGGGAGTCGGGCGGCCGCGTCAAGACGGTCGTGGTCGACCTGGAGCGGGGCGGCGAGGTCTCGCCGCTGCTGCAGATCACGGAGGAGAGCGACGACCGGCTGCTGCTCGCCGACGCGGACAGCGGCCTGCTCCTCATCCGCTCGAACGCGCCGGGCCACGACCGGCTCGGCTGGGGCGTGCTCGGCAGCGCCCTCCCCCTGCGCTTCCCCGAGTCGCTGCGGCTCGCGGACTGCGCGGTCACGCCGTTCGCGATCCAGCCGGGGCAGACGCTGCTCCCCGAGAGCTGCGCGGTGGCGCTGCGGATCGACGGCGCGGCGGGCACCTGGCTCGGCGTCTGGCGGCCCGCCGAGCGGCGCATGCGGCAACTGCGGGCGCCGGACGGCTGGTTGGCCGGCTCGGGGTGCTGGACGAGGGAGGGCGTCCTGCGCCTTCCGTACGCGACGGGCACGGTGCCCTGCGGTGTCGCACGCGTACCGGCGCCCGCGCAGGACCTTTCGGAGCCGTCGCGGCGCGACCCGTCGCCGCCCGGCGCGACCCGGCCCGTTCCGTTGCAGCAGGCGCCTCTCGCCGGGCGGGTGACGGCCGGTTAGAATCGCTCGGCTGTACGAAGGATCTTCATTACGGGGTGAGTAGCGAGATGTCGACCGAGACCAGTACGGAGACTCGATGGAACACCGAGCCGTGGCAAGCGGCGACCGCGAGCGCGACCGCGCAGTCACGCGGCGCCGGTAGGCACCGGGGGCCGGTGGCCGAGCACGACGAGGCCACGGCGCCGCGGGGCCGCCACCGCAAGCAGGCGTCGAATTCCTGACGCGACGCGACGCGACCCGAAGTGACGCGACGCGACGCACATCACGGAAAAGCCCCGCCGACAGGCCGCCAAAAGCGGCGTACCGGCGGGGCTTTTCCGTGCCGCCGTGCCGCCGTGCCACCGTGCTGCCTCGATGCCTCGATGCCTCGATGCACCACCCTGCCGCCCCGCTATCCCCTCTTCAGGCCGAGCACCTCGGACGCCGCGAACGTCTCCCCCGGCGGGCGGTCCGCGTAGTACGGCGAGATCAGCTCATCCAGCTCGTCGTACGTGAACGCCTCCTTCGCCGAGTCGAACTTCGCCGCCACCTTGGGGCGTTCCACGATCGCGACCATGCCTCCGTGCACCACGAGCAGCTGCCCGTTGACCTGGGCGGCGGCGGGCGAGGCCAGATAGCCGACCAGCGGTGAGACGTGTTCGGGCGAGAGCGGGTCGAGGCGGCCGTCGGACGGCTCCTGGAAGCCCTGGAAGACGTCCTCGGTCATCCGCGTACGCGCGCGCGGGCAGATCGCGTTGGCCGTCACGCCGTACTTGGCGAGCGCCAGCGCCGTCGACGTCGTCAGGCCGACGATGCCCCCCTTCGCCGCCGCGTAGTTGGGCTGGCCCGCGGACCCGGCGAGGAAGGCCTCCGACGACGTGTTCACGATCCTGCCGTACACCGGGCCGCCCGCCGCCTTGGAGCGCTCACGCCAGTGGACGGACGCGAAGTGGGTGGTGTTGAAGTGGCCCTTGAGATGGACGTGGATGACCGAGTCCCACTCGCTCTCGCTCATCGAGAAGATCATCCGGTCCCGCAGGATGCCCGCGCTGTTGACCAGGACATCGAGCTTTCCGTACGCGTCGATCGCCAGCCCGACCAGGCCACGGGCCTGTTCGTGGTCGGCGACGTCACCGGTGTGCGCGACGGCCTGTCCGCCCGCGGCCCGGATCTCGGCGGCCACCTCCTCCGCGGGCGCCGCCGACGCCTCGCCGGAGCCGTCGCGCCCCGGCTGCCCGAAGTCGTTGACGACGACGCTCGCGCCGAGCCGGGCCAGTTCCAGCGCCTCGGCGCGGCCGAGCCCGCGGCCCGCGCCGGTGACGACCGCGGCCAGGCCCTCAAGTGGCAGTGGCAGTGACAGTGACATCAATGTCCCCTCAGATCTCGATGCACGTACGCAGGGCGGTCCCGGTGCGCATCTGGTCCAGGGCCTCGTTGATCTCGGCCAGCCGCACGCGGTGCGTGATCATGTTCTCCAGGTCGATGCGGCCCGCCTGCCAGAGCGCGATGGCCCGCTCGTACGACTGGAGGACGTCGCCCCCGCCGTACATGGAGGGCAGGATCCGCTTCTCGTCGAAGAACAGCTCGAACATGTTGAGCCGGAGGTGGTCGTCCATGGCCCCGGCGCCGACGACGCAGAGCGTGCCGCCGCGCCGCGCCGCCTCGTACGCCGTGCGGGCCGTGACCGACTTGCCGACGACCTCGAAGACGTAGTCGAACCCCTCACCCGCCGTGATCCGCTGCTTGGCGTCGGCCAGTTCGTCGGGGGCGACGGCCTCCGTCGCGCCGAAGCCCAGGGCGGCCTCGCGGCGCGAGGTGACCGGGTCGACGGCGACGATCTGCGCCGCGCCCTTGAGCCGGGCGCCCTGGATCGCGGAGATGCCGACGCCGCCGCAGCCGATGACGGCGACCGACGAACCGGCCGCCACATCGGCGGTGTTGATGGCCGCGCCGAGCCCCGTGGTCACCCCGCAGCCGATCAGCGCCGCGATGTCGAAGGGCACCTCGTCCGGGATCGGCACGGCGCACCCGGCGTCGACGACGACCTCCTCGGTGAAGGTCCCCGTGCCCGCGAAGCCGAAGACGTCACCGCCGGCGCGCCGGAAGTTGGGGGTGCCCGCGTTCAGGAAACCGGCGAGGCAGAGCTGGGTCTGGCCGCGCTTGCAGGCGGGACAGGTCCCGCACGCCGGCAGCCAGCAGATCAGTACCCGGTCGCCTCGCGCCACACCGGTCACGCCGTCGCCGACGTCGACGATCTCTCCGGCGCCCTCGTGGCCCGGGACGAAGGGGGCGGGCTGCGGCAGCACGCCGTTCATCGCGGAGACGTCGGAGTGGCACAGGCCGGTGGCCCGGACCCGGATCTTCACCTTGCCCGGGCCGAAGCCCAACGCCTCGACGTCGTCGAGCACTTCGAGCTTGTCCTGGCCTATCTCGTGCAGTACGGCTGCGCGCATGGCGTACGGCTCCTCTCGGCGTACGAACCGGACCAAATCGGCGTACGGAATCGGCTTGCGAAGCTTCGGGCGCGGCGGCGGCGGTCCGGAGCGGCTCAGGCGTGGTCGACGACGGTGTCGGTGAGGACCGGCGCGTCGTCCCGTTCGACCGCCGTGACCGTGGCCCGGACGCGGCCCTCGGTGCGCCACATGCGGATCCGCAGGGTCTCGCCGGGGAAGACGATCCCGGCGAAGCGCGTGCCGTAGCTCCGCACCCGGGACACGTCACCGCCGAGCTGGGTGTCGACGACGGCCTTGAGCGTCATCCCGTACGTGCACAGGCCGTGCAGGATCGGTCGGTCGAAACCGGCGAGCTTCGCGAACCCGGGGTCGGCGTGCAGGGGGTTCCAGTCGCCGGAGAGGCGGTACAGCAGCGCCTGGTCCTCGCGGACGGGGCGCTCGACCTCCAAGTGGGGGTCGCCCTCGGGGGCGGGCAGGCGCGCGGAGGGGCCGCGGTCGCCGCCGAAGCCGCCTTCGCCGCGTACGAAGATCTGGGCGTCGCTCGTCCACAGCGGGCCCTCGCCGTCGGCGGCCTCGGAGCGCAGGACGAGGACGGCGGCCTTGCCCTTGTCGTACACCGCGGCGACCCTGGACGTGTTGACGGCCTTGCCCGCGACGGGGATGGGGCGGTGCAGCGTGATGGTCTGGCCGCCGTGCAGCACCGCGGCCAGGTCCACCTCGATGCCGGGGGCCGAGAGACCGCCGACGACGCCCATGCCGGCGCCCGCGACGGTGGCGAAGCTGGGCAGGACGTGCAGCCCGGACTCCAGGGTGTAGCGCAGTTCGGCGGGGTCGGTGGCGGGCCGGCCCGCGCCGAGACTCAGGTGGTAGAGCTGGACGTCCTTGTGGTCCCAGGCGATCTCGGTGGACCGGGGTTCGGCGGCCACGGCCTTCGCGGCGTCAATGGGCATGGGTGGCAGCTCCTTGGGCCTTGGGCCGGCAGCAGAAGACCTCGGTGCGGCCGTCCGCACCGTCGACCGCACCGAGGTCGCAACAGGCCGTTCTAGAACGCGTTCCAGTCCGGCGTCCCATGTATAGCCGAGGGCCGGGGAGTTGTGAAGCCCTACTGACAGGGCGTCAGCTCTGGGCGGTGATGACCGGAGAGGGCCGGGTAAAGAGGTAGCGGGCTCCGGTTCTCGCGGCCGAGTATGGGCCGCATGAGCGACCAACCCGAGCGGTGGACCCAGGCGACCGTCTATCCCGACATGTGGGCCGACCCCGACGACGACCCCCGCAACAGCGAAGGGGGCAGCCCGGACGGGGAGCCGGCGACGCTCCAGGACTTCCTGTCGGGCTACCGCATGACCCTGCGGATGAAGTGCGAGGGCCTGGACGCGGAGCAGCTGGCCCGCCGGTCGGTTCCGCCGTCGACGATGTCGCTGCTCGGCCTGGTGCGGCACCTCGCCGAGACGGAACGCGACTGGCGCAACTGGATCCACGACGGTGACCCGCTGCCGAGGCTGTACGGCAAGAAGGACACGGACTTCCACGGAGCCGTCGCCGAGCAGGCCGTCGTCGACGCCGCGTACGCCGATCTGGCGCGTGAGCAGGCCGCGCTCGACGCCGCGCTCGCCGGGCATCCGGACCTGGGCGTGCGTCTGGGGAAGGAGGGGATCTCGGTGCGGGAGCTGATGGTGCACAGGATCGAGGAGTACGCCCGTCACTGTGGGCACGCCGACCTGTTGCGCGAGTGCGTGGACGGGAGGGTGGGCCAGTGACGGTTCCGTCCTGACGCGCAGAACGGGCTCATCTCTCCTCGGGCGGGCTCATCCCTCTCTCCTCGGACGGACTCATCCTTCGTCGGACGGGATCGTCCTCCGGCCCGGCATCCACAGGAGCAGCACCACCACGCCCGCCAGCAGGATGAACCCGCTCGTGCGGAACGCCATCGCGTAGCCGTCGGTCAGCGCCTGGCGTGACGCCGAGCCGTTCATCTGCGCGGCCGCCACCGTGGAGAGCACCGCGAGGCCGAGCGCGCCGCCCATCGTGCGGGAGGTGTTGATCAGGCCCGAGACGAGTCCGGCGTCACCGGGCCGCGCCCCGGACGTGGCCAGCGAGGCGAGCGGGGTCGTGGCGAGGCCCGCGCCGAACATCATCACGATGCCGGGCAGCATGATCGAGGTCACGTACGCCCCGTCGACGGTCATCGTCGACTGCCAGCCGAAGCCCGCGGCGGCCACCACGATGCCCAGCACGGAGACGTTCTTCGCGCCGATCACCGGCATCACGCGGGGCGCCAGCATCGAGCCGAGGACGATGGTGAGGGAGGACGGTATGAGGGCGAGGCCCGCCTTCAGCGGGGAGTAGCCGAGGACGTTCTGGGCGTACAGGGTCATGAACATCCACATGGCGAACATGCCGCCGCCGCACACGAACATCGCCGCGTTCGCCGCGGACACCGACCGCACCCTGAACAGCTTGAGCGGCATCAGCGGCACCTTCGTACGCGCCTCCACCACGAGGAAGGCCGCGAGCAGGGCGAGTCCCGCCGCCAGCGGCACCAGGGTCGCGGCCGCCGCCCAGCCCTTCTCCTCGGTCTGCACGATGCCGTACGCGAGGGTCGCGAGCCCGGCCGTGACGAGCACCGCGCCCGGCACGTCGAGGCGGCGCGCCTGCCCGGCCCTGCTCTCGGTGAGCCAGGCCATGCCCGCGACGATCACGAGGGCGCCGATCGGTACGTTGATCAGGAGCACCCAGCGCCAGGAGAGCAGGTCGGTGAGGACCCCGCCGACAAGACCGCCGGCCGCGCCGCCGCCCGCGCCGACCGCCGACCAGACGCCGATCGCCCGTATCCGCGCCGGCCCCTCGGGCACCGCGGAGGTGAGGATCGTCAGGGTGGACGGCGCGAGGACCGCGGCGCCGAGGCCCTGCACGGCGCGCGCCGCCAGGAGCTGCCACTCGGCCTGCGCGAGTCCGCCGCCGAGCGAGGCGACGGTGAAGAGGCCGAGCCCGAGGAGGAACATCCGCTTGCGTCCGAAGAGGTCACCGGCCCGTCCGCCGAGCAGCATGAAGCCCGCGAAGGCGATGGAGTAGGCGTTGACGACCCACTGGAGCCCGATGGCGCTCATGCCGAGGTCGGCCCGCATCGACGGCAGCGCGGTGTTCACCACCGACACGTCGAGGACGACCAGGAACTGACCCGCACAGGCGGCGAGGAGAACCGCCCATACCGGCGCGGACCTCTTCGGCGGGGCGGTGGTGGAATCGGGGGTGTAAGTGGTGGAGGGCGTCTGGACCATGACGGTAATCCTCTCAAGTCCCGGCCGCCGCATGCATCGGCATTTAGCGCCAGGCACCTGGGCAGAAGGGCCTAGGCCACTGTGCCCGCGGATCCCCCCGCGCCCACGCGCCTCCGCGCGCGGCCCGGTAAGGGCGCTGATTGCGGAAAAGCCCCACCGTGACTTTCCCGCAACGCACCTCACACCCGCCCCGCGCCGGGCCGGGCCGGGCCGGGCCGGGCCGGGCCGGGCTGGGCCGGGCCGGGCCGGGCCGGGCTGGGCTGGGCTGGGCGGTGCTGGGGCTGGGCTGGGCTGGGCTGGGCCGGGCGGTGCCGGGCCGGGCCACGCCGAACCGGGCCACGCCAGGCCGGGCCACGCCAGGCCGGGCGGTGCCGGGCCGGGCCACGCCGAACCGGGCCACGCCAGGCCACGCCGGACCAGGCCACGCCGCGCCGCATGGCCCCGCCCCGGCGTCCCGGTCGGTCGGCCGCGCGTCCGGTCGGCCACGCCCCCCAGGCGCGAAGGGCCAGCCCCCCGCCCCCCTACCGCCGCAGCACCGTCACCACCGCCGCCCCGCCAAGGCCGATGTTGTGCGCGAGGCCCACCCTCGCGTCCTTCACCTGGCGGGCGCCGGCCTCGTCGCGCAGTTGCCAGGTCAGCTCCGCGACCTGCGCGATGCCGGTCGCGCCGAGTGGGTGGCCCTTGGAGATCAGGCCGCCGGAGGGGTTGACCACCCAGCGGCCGCCGTACGTCGTCGCGCCGCTCTCGACGAGCTTCCCGGAGTCGCCGGGCGCGCACATGCCGAGCGCCTCGTACGTCAGGAGTTCGTTGATGGAGAAGCAGTCGTGCAGCTCGATGACGTCCACGTCCTCGATGCCGAGGCCCGAGCCCTCGTACGCCTGGCGCGCCGCCTCCCGCGACATCGGCTGCCCGACGGCGTCGACGCACGATCCGGAGGCGAAGGACGCGCCGGTGTCGGTCGTCATGGCCTGGGCCGCGATCTCCACCGCGCGTCCCTCCAGGCCGTGGCGCTCCACGAAGCGCTCGGAGGCGACCACCGCCGCCGCCGAGCCGTCCGACGTCGGTGAGCACTGGAGTCTGGTGAGCGGCCGGTGAACGGTCTTGGCGGCGAGGACCTCGTCGACCGTGTACGCGTCCTGGAACTGGGCGTAGGGGTTGGCCGTGGAGTGCCGGTGGTTCTTGGCGCCGACCGCCGCGAGCTGCGCCTCCGTCGTGCCGTACTTCTCCATGTGCTCGCGGGCCGCGTTGCCGAAGATCTGCGCGGTGGGCGGGGTCGTCTCGAAGCCGTGCCGGGCGGCCATGATGCCGTAGTGGCGGGCGACCGGTGACGTCTTGAAGTCGCCCTCCCCGCCGCCGCCCAGTGAGCCGCGTGCCATCTTCTCGAAGCCGAGCGCCAGTACGCAGTCGTTGAGCCCGCCCTCGACGAACTGCCGCGCCATCATCAGCGCGGTCGACCCGGTCGCGCAGTTGTTGTTGACGTTGTAGACGGGGACGCCGGTCAGGCCGAGTTCGTAGACGGCGCGCTGCCCGGCGGTCGAGGGCTGGAAGCAGAAGCCGACGGGGACCTGCTCGATGGCGTCGTACGAGATTCCCGCGTCGTCCAGAGCCTTCGTGCCCGCCTCTCTCGCCATGTCCCAGTACTGCCACTCCCGCGTCTCGGGCTTCTCGAACCTGGTCATCCCGACACCGACGACGTAGCTCTTCACGAAAGGCTCTCCTTCAGTCCCTGGGCAGGCCGAGGATCCGCTCGGCGACGACGTTGAGCTGCACCTGGGTGGTGCCGCCCGCGATGGTCAGACAGCGCGACATGAGGAAGCCGTGCAGCGCCCGCTCCCCCGGGCCCTCGCGGACCGCGCCCGCCGGGCCGAGCAGCTCCAGGGCCAGTTCGGCGACCTTCTGCTGGTGCGCGGTCTGGACGAGCTTGCGGACGGAGGCGCCCGCGCCCGGCTCCGCGCCCGCCACCTGCTGGATGGTGGTGCGCAGCCCCATGCAGCCGAGCGCGTGCGCCTCGGCGGCGAGCGCTCCGACGCGGGCGCGGTACGCGCCGTCGAGGCCGCCGGCGCGCGCGATGAGCGCTTCGAGCCCGGTGTCGAAGGTGAGCTGGTCGGCCATGTGGACGCGTTCATTGCCGAGCGTGTGGCGGGCCACGCGCCAGCCGTCGTCGATCTGTCCGACGACCGCGTCCTCGGGCAGGAGTACGTCGTCGAAGAACACCTCGTTGAAGAGGGAGTCCCCGGTGATCTCCTTGAGGGGGCGGATGTCGATGCCGGGCGTGTCGGTCATGTCGACGAGGAAGTACGTCAGGCCCTTGTGCTTGGGCGCCGACGGGTTCGTACGGGCGAGGAGGATGCCGTGGTCCGCCCACTGGGCGGCGCTCGTCCACACCTTCTGGCCGTTGACGAGCCACCCGCCGTCGACGCGCTCGGCCCTCGTGCGCAGCGACGCGAGGTCGGAGCCCGCGCCCGGCTCGCTGAAGAGCTGGCACCAGAGCAGCTCGCCGCGCAGGGTGGGCGCGAGGTAGCGCTCCTGCTGCGCCTCGGTGCCGTACGCGATGAGGGAGGGGATCACCCAGGTCGCGATGCCGAGATCGCTGAGCTTCACCCCGGCGGCCCGCAGCTCCTCCTGGATGGCGAGCTGCTGGACGGGGCCCGCGCCCAGTCCGTACGGCTCGGGGAGGTGCGGGGCCGCGTAGCCGGTGGGGGCGAGCGCCTTGCGTGCCGCGGCGGGGTCGAGTCCGTGGGCCCGCGCGATCACCTGGCGGGCCTCGGCGCGGTACGCCCCCGCCTCCTCCGGCAGTTCCAGGCGCAGCCCGCGCCGCGCGCCGCCCTCGGCGAGCCGCACGGCCCGCAGCCGGTGCGCGTCGCCCGCGCCGAGCAGCTGCCGCGCCACGACGGCCCTGCGCAGATAGAGGTGGGCGTCGTGCTCCCAGGTGAAGCCGGTGCCGCCGAGGATCTGCACGCAGTCCTTGGCGCAGGAGTACGCGGCGTCCAGTGCGGTGGCCGCGGCGAGCGCGGCGGCCAGGCCGCGCACCTCGTCCGGCAGGCCGGGCTCGTCGGCGGCGCGGGCCGCGTCCCAGGTCAGGGCGCGGGCCTGCTCGACGCGGACCAGCATGTCGGCGCAGAGGTGCTTGACGCCCTGGAACCGCCCGATGGGCCGCCCGAACTGCTCGCGCACCTTGGCGTGCTCGGCCGCGGTGTGCAGCGCCCACGCCGCGGTGCCGCAGGCGTCCGCGGCGAGCACGACGGCGGCCAGGTCGCGCACGGCCGTGCCGTCCACGGCGAGCGCCCGGTCCGCCGGCACCCGCGCGGCCCGTGCGCTCACCTCGGCGGTCGGCCGCGTCGGGTCGGCGCTGTCGTGCGTACGTGTGGTCAGCGCGGCCGCGTCGACGGCGAGCCACACCGGGCCCGAGGCGGAGGCGGCGGCCAGGATCAGCAGGTCGGCCTCCGCGCCGGAGAGTACGGGTGGCGCGGTGCCGTCCAGGACGTATCCGTCGGCGACGGGGACGGCGGTGAGCGTGCCCTCGGCGAGGGCGACGGCTCCGATGCGGGCGCCACCCGCGAGCTCGGCGGCCATCGCGTGGGCGCCCGCGCGGCGCAGCACCAGCGAGGCGAGGGAGCCGGCCACGAGCGGCCCGGGGAGCGCGGCCCGCGCCGCCTCTTCGAGGACGACCGCCAGATCGAGGAGGTCACCGCCCCCGCCGCCGTACTCCTCCGGCAGGTGCGCGCCGAGCAGGCCCTGCTCGGCGAGGCCGTCCCAGTGGGCGGGGCGACCGCCGCCGCCCCGGGGTCCGTCGAGCAGCTCGCGTGTCTCTGCCGGGGGTGCGGCGCGCGCGATCCAGCCGCGCACGGCCGACGCCAGCTCCCGTTGCTCCGGAGTGATTCCGATCCCCATCGCGATCCCCATGCGCATCCTCGCCGGTAGCAGCTGCCGGGACCGCGCCAGAGTAGAACACGTTTCAATTCGATGGAAGGCTGACGGGGGGTCAGATTCGGGGTGGTGTCTTGCGGACGCACCAGGTGGCGAGCACCGTCCCGGGTGATGGATCGGTTAACAGAAGGTCAAGAGTTCCCCTCGTACGACACCCGTCGGAATAGTCGCCCAGGGAAACAGGTTCGAGCTACACGTACTCCTGTCGACCACCCGCGCTCCCGCCGAGCCCGCATCCCGCCCCGGAGGCCCCACGCAATGTCGATGACGACGACCCACCCACGCGGCATACGCGGAGTCGTCCCCGTACTCGCCTTCTCCGGCATCGTCGTCGCGGTGATGCAGACACTGCTCGTGCCGGTCATCAAGGACCTGCCGACCCTGCTGGGCACCACCCCGTCGAACGCCACCTGGGTCATGACGTCGACCCTGCTCGCGGGCGCCGTCGCCACGCCGATCATGGGCCGCCTCGGGGATCTCTTCGGCAAGCGGAAGATGCTGCTCAGCAGCCTTGCCGTGATGGTCGTCGGCTCGCTGGTCTGCGGTTTCACCGACGATCTGATCGTGATGATCGTGGGCCGCGCGCTCCAGGGCTTCGCCATGGGCGCCATCCCGCTCGGCATCGGCCTGATGCGTGACGAGCTGCCCCGCGAGAAGCTCGGCTCGGCCATGGCCCTGATGAGCTCCTCCATCGGCGTCGGCGGCGGTCTCGCCCTGCCGCTCGCCGCGCTCACCGCGCAGCACGCCGACTGGCACGCGCTGTTCTTCGGCGCCGCGGGCCTCGGTGTCCTCGCGATGCTGCTGACCGTCGTCTTCGTTCCGGAGAGCCCGATGCGGGCCGAGGGCACCTTCGACGTGCTGGGCGCGCTCGGCCTCTCCGCGGGGCTCGTGCTGTTCCTGCTGCCGATCACCAAGGGCAGCGACTGGGGCTGGACCTCGGGCACCACCCTCGGTCTCTTCGCCGCCGCGGCCGTCGTCCTGATCCTGTGGGGCGTGATGGAGCTGCGCGTGAAGGCGCCGCTGGTGGACCTGCGCACCACGGCCCGCCGCCCGGTGCTCTTCACCAACCTCGCCTCGATCATGGTCGGCGTCGCCTTCTACGCCGTCTCGCTCGTCCTGCCGCAGCTGCTCCAGCTGCCGTCCGCGACCGGCTACGGCCTCGGCCAGTCGATGGTCGTCGCGGGCCTGTGCGTGATGCCGCTCGGCCTGACGATGATGTTCACGGCCCCCGTCTACGCCCGGCTCTCGGCCAAGTACGGCCCGAAGACCACCCTCATCCTCGGCATGGTGATCATCGCGGTCGGCTACGGCGCGGGCCTCGGCCTGATGAGCGCCGCCTGGCAGACCATCGTCATCTCGGTGGTCCTCGGCGCGGGCATCGGCCTCGCCTACTCCTCGCTGCCCGCGCTCATCATCGGCTCCGTCGACCCCTCCGAGACCGGTGCGGCCAACGGCCTCAACACCCTGATGCGCTCCATCGGCACCTCGGTGTCGTCCGCCGTGATCGGCATGGTCCTCGCCAACACCGCGGACCACGTCGGCGGGGCCGCCGTGCCCACCATGCACGGCTTCCGCGTCTCCTTCCTCATCGCCACCGGCGCGGTCGTCATCGGGCTCCTCTTCGCCCTGCTGCTGCCCTCCGCGCGCCGCTCCACCACCACGCAGCTGCGCGCCAGCAGCGAGGAGGACGCCAACCTGGAGCGCGCGACCAAGGCCCTCGCCGGCTTCCAGGGGCAGGTGCACAGCGCCGACGGCGCACCGCTGGCCCGCGCCAAGGTGACGCTGATCGACCGCCGCGGCAAGCAGGCGGGCGCCGCCCTCACCGACGACGAGGGCCGCTACGCCCTGGCCGTCCCGGCCGACGGCTCCTACGTCCTCGCGGCCACCGCCTCGGGCCACACGCCGCGCGCCTCGGCGGCGGCCTACCACGGTGACGAGCGGCCGGTGCGGGTCGACCTCGCCCTGTCCGGCTCCCGGGACGGCGGCGACGTACCGGCCTGAGGTCCGCCCCCTCCCCGCACCCCCGTCACTCCGGTGGCGGGGGTGGCGTGCATCATGGGCGCCCATACCTGCGTACGACCTGGAGGAACCCCATGGCCACCGAGCTGGAGGAACCCATGGCCGCCGAGCCCGAGCCGGAGATCCTCGCCGCGTTCGAGGCCGCCAAGGGCTTCATGCCGCGCGGCGAGGGGCTCGCGCTGTACGCGGCCGCGACCGAGGCCGCCGCGCTCGGGCTGCCGCTCCTGGAGGTCGGCACGTACTGCGGCCGCTCCACGATCCTGCTCGCCGACGCGGCCCGGCGGGCCGGGGGCATCGCGATCACCGTGGACCACCACCGCGGCAGCGAGGAGCAGCAGCCGGGCTGGGAGTACCACGACCCCCGGACGGTCGATCCCGAGGTCGGCCTGATGGACACGCTGCCCACCTTCCGGCGCACCCTGCACCGGGCGGGCCTGGAGGACCACGTGATCGCGGTCGTCGGCCGCTCGCCGCAGGTGGCGAAGGCGTGGGGCGGTCCGCTCGGCCTGGTCTTCGTCGACGGCGGCCATACGGACGAACACGCCACCGCCGACTACGAGGGCTGGGCGCCGCACATCGCCGAGGGCGGGCTGCTCGTGATCCACGACGTGTTCCCGGACCCCGTCGACATCATGACTGGTCAGGCGCCGTACCGCGTCTACCTCAGGGCTCTGGCGTCCGGCGCGTTCACCGAGGTCTCCGCGGTCGACTCGCTGCGCGTGCTGCGGCGAACGGGAGCGGGGATCGGACCGCGCGGATAGGCTCGCTCTCGTGTCGTACGTAGGTCCGGAATTCGATCCCTCCCAGCCGCCCAGGCGCCGCCTCGGCCACCCGCTGACCGTGACGGTGGCCGCGCTGGTGCCCACCTTCCTGGCGGGCTGGCTGATCTACCAGGCGGCGGACGGCCCCGGCGGGAACGAACCGGCGAGATCCATGCCGGCGTCCCCGAGCGCCTCCGCCGAGCGGTCCACCCCTTCCGGAGCCGACTCCCCCTCCTCGGACTCCAA
The DNA here is from genome assembly GCF_053589195.1 of Streptomyces sp. NPDC003379. NCBI lineage: Bacteria > Bacillati > Actinomycetota > Actinomycetes > Kitasatosporales > Streptomycetaceae > Streptomyces > Streptomyces sp. NPDC003379. The sequence goes on from NZ_JBSFRK010000010.1 coordinate 211,452, forward strand.
CAAGGGGAAGGAGAAGGGGAAGGAAACGGACAAGGACGGCAAGGACGGCAAGGGCGACGGCAACGATTCGAGTACGAAGCCGTCCCCGCACCGGCCCGCCGCGAACGGCCCCCTCAAGGGCAAGATCGTCGTCGTCGACCCCGGCCACAACACCGGCAACTTCAGCCACACCGCCGAGATCAACCGCCAGGTCGACATCGGGACGAACCGCAAGGAGTGCGACACCACCGGCACGTCCACCAACGACGGCTACACGGAGGCGAAGTTCACCCTGGACGTCGCCCGCCGCCTGCGCACGCTGCTCGAGGAGCAGGGCGCCACGGTCAAGTTCACCCAGGACGGCGACCGCCCCTGGGGCCCGTGCGTCGACGAGCGCGCCCGGATCGGCAACGAGGCCAAGGCCGACGCGGTGGTCTCCATCCACGCCGACGGCTCGGGCGCGGGCAACCGCGGCTACCACGTGATCCTGCCCGCGAAGGTGAAGGGCGGCGCGGCCGACACCTCCGCGATCGTGGCGCCCTCCAAGGAGCTGGGCGAGCGCATCGCCGGAGCCTTCGTGGGCGCGACCGGAAGCGCCCCCTCCAACTACGTCGGCGGCGGCACCGGCCTCGACGTCCGCAGCGATCTCGGCGGCCTCAATCTGTCGACCGTGCCCAAGGTGTTCATCGAGTGCGGCAACATGCGGGACGCGAAGGACGCGGCGCTCCTGAAGAGCGACGTGTGGCGGCAGAAGGCGGCGCTGGGCATTTCTGAGGGAATCGGCGGATTCCTGCGGGGGTAGCGCGTGAACGTCCTCGTATCAAGGCGTGCACGTCTTTATCCCGAGCAGACACCCCGTGTGTACGGACGATATTGTCCTCCCTACGATGAGGGGCCACCCCCGCGCTTCGCGCACCGCGACACGAACGCGACTACGGCGACAGCGACGCCTCCACTGACGAGACGACTGACGAAGGACCTGAAGTGAATTTCCGCTCCCTCACTCGAGGCGACGGCGTGGTGATCGGAGCAGCGGTGTTGCTCTTCATCGCCTCGTTCCTCAACACGCTGGACCCCGACGGCGCCGACAGCGACAAGTTCCCCAACGCCTGGGAGAACGGCAACCTGCTGATCAGCGTCTATCTGCTCGGCATCATCGGCGCGGCGCTCATCGTCATGGGCCGCGCGCTGCCGCAGCAGCGCAAGGTCGCGGGCCTGGACCTCGGCCAGCTCGGTGTGGCGTTCACCATCGCCGCCGCCCTCAGCTCGCTCGGCGCGATCTTCGACACCGACCAGTCGTACGGCTTCTACTTCGACATCGTCGGCGGCAACAGTGACTCCCCCGACGCCGGTGTGGGCCTCATCCTCGGCCTGATCGCCGCCCTGGTGCTCGCCGCCGCCGCGGTCGCCACGCAGCTCGTCCCGGCGCTGAAGGCCCCGCTCATGGGCGCCCCGCGGCCGGCCGCCCCGCAGCCCTACGGCGGTCAGCCGCAGGGTGGCTACGGCTACCCGGGCGCCGGTGCGGGCCAGCCGCAGCCGGGTGCTCCCTACGGCGGCCAGCCCGGCCAGCCGCAGGGGCAGTCCTTCGGCGGTCAGCCGCAGCCGCAGGCCGGGCAGACCCCGCCGCCCGCGCAGGCGCAGCCGGCCGGTGACTTCTCGCCGTTCTGGTTCGCCGTGCCGGTGCCGCGTCCGCTGTACGCGGAGGACGGCTCGCCCACGCCGATCGCCGAACTGGCGCCTGGCACCTGGTACTTGGCCGTCGAGCAGCGCGGCCCCGGCCTGGTGGCCCAGACGCAGGACGGCCGCCGCGGCGTCCTCCAGGACACCACGGGGATCCAGCGCGGCTGATCCGCCCCGGCACCTCGCGGCCCCTCGCCCTTCCGGGCGGGGGGCCGTTGTCGTACAGTCACCCAGCACTTGACGTACCGTCAGTTCCGCTCCGGTGTCTGGGAGGGCGCATGCGGCTCGGGCTCGCACTCGGCTACTGGGGGCGCGGCCCCGACCCCGGGCATCTCGCCCTCGCCCAGGAGGCCGAGCGGCTCGGCTACGACTCGGTGTGGACCGCCGAGGCCTGGGGCTCGGACGCCTTCACGCCGCTGACCTGGATCGCCGCGCACACCTCACGGATCAAGCTGGGCACGGCCGTCGCGCAGATGGCGGCGCGCTCCCCGGTCACCACGGCCATGCACGCGCTCACGCTCGACCACCTCTCCGGCGGCCGGATGCTGCTCGGCCTCGGTCTCTCCGGGCCGCAGGTGGTGGAGGGCTGGTACGGGCGGCCCTTCCCGAAGTCGCCGCTGACCGCGACACGCGAGTACGTCGACGTCGTCCGCCAAGTGCTGCGCCGCGAACGCCCGGTGGAGCTGGCCGGCCGCTTCCACGCCCACCCCTACCGGGGCGAGGACGGCACCGGCCTCGGCAAGGCGCTCAAGCCGATCACCCATCCGCTGCGGGCGGAGCTGCCGGTCCTGCTCGGCGCCGAGGGGCCCAGGAACATCGCGCAGACGACCCGGATCGCGGACGGCTGGCTGCCGCTGTACTGGTCGCCGACGCGCACGGACGTCTACGACGCCTCGCTCACCGGGCTGCGGGACGACTTCACGATCGCCCCGATGGCGCGGGCCAGGGTCTGCGACGACGTCGCCGAAGGTCTGCTGCCCGTCAAGGCCATGCTCGGCTTCTACATCGGCGGCATGGGGGACTCCGCCCGCAACTTCCACGCCGACCTGATGGCGCGCATGGGGTACGAGGAGGAGGCGCGGCACATCCAGAAGCTGTTCCTCGCCGGGCGCAGGGAGGAGGCCGTGCTCGCCGTGCCCGACGCCTTCGCCGACGAGATCTCCCTGGTCGGCCCGCGCGAGCGCATCGCCGAGCGCCTGGCGCTGTGGCGCGCGGGCCCGGTCACCGACCTCCTGGTGCTCGCCCCGGACCCGCACACCCTGCGTGTCCTCGCCGAGCTCAACTCCTAGGCGCGGGCTAGCCCTTGCGCAGTTCGCCCGCCGAGGGCACCTTGTCCTTGACCTCCGCGCCCGCGCTGCTGCCCGCGCCCTTGACGTCCTTGATGATTTCCTCGAAGGAGTTCACGACCGAGTCCGTCCCCTCGCCCTTGCGGAGCTTGGACGGCAGGTCCTTCAGCGCGTCGATGCCGGCCGTGAGCGGCGCCACGGCCTTGGAGAGCGTCGGGTCGCCCTTCGCGTTCTTCGTCGCCGCCTTCAGCCTGTTGTACGTGAACGCGCCCGCGAGGCCCGCCTTGACCAGGGCGACCTTCCGGCCGCTCGCGCCCTTCTTGAACTTGCCCGCGCGGAACGGCTTCACGATCCACTGATACGTCGCCCCTGCGGCGAGCCCCGCGTTCGCGACGAACCGCGTCTTGGCGAACTTCTGCTTCTCGGCGCTGTTGCTGGGGGACGGCGCGGCGGCCTTGGTCTCCTTGCCGTCGTCGCCGCAGGCCGTCGCGCCGACGAGCAGGGTGCAGCACAGGGTGAGGGAGACTCCGGCACGGCGGACGGGTACGGAGCTGAGCACGGCAGCGGCCTCCAGAGGTGAGCGGTCCTCCGGGCAGCCTCACCCCGGCCGCCGGGTGCCGCCACCGGGGCGGGCCCGTCCGGGTTTCGCCGGGCGCGAGCCCGGTACCCGGCCGGCATGTCCCCCGGTCGACGCACACGCGGCAACAGCGCAGCGCAGATCATCATGGTCATCGCGGATGTCATGGCCCTGATCCTCGGGCTGTGGATCCTGATGTACCTCTTGGACGCCAATCGCGCCAACGACCTCGTCCAGTTCGTCCACGACGTGGCCCGGTGGCTCGCGGGGTGGTCCCACGACCTGTTCACCTTCGACGCGGCCTGGGCCAGGGTCGTCGCGGGCTACGGCCTCGCGGCGGTCGTGTACCTGCTCGTCGGCCACGCGGTCGCGGGCCGCCTGCGCCGGTACTGAGGCGCCCGCCGCACCCCGTCGCTACCGCGGCGCCCCGCAGCACTCGGGGTCGAGGCCCCGCGGCAGGTGCTCGCCGGAGAAGACCGCGCAGGTCGCCTCGTCGCCGCCGAGCGCCGCCACGGCCAGGAGCAGCGAGCCCGCCGTCCAGGTCGTCAGCTCCTCGGGCCAGACGGCCTTGTCGTCGAAGACGTAGCCCGTCCAGTACAGGCCGCTCTTCGGGTCGCGCAGGTGCTGGATGGACTGGAGGATCTCCAGGGCGCGGTCCGACTCGCCCACCATCCACAGGGCCATGGCCAGTTCGGCGCTCTCGCCGCCGGTGACCCAGGGGTTGGGCGCCACGCAGCGCACGCCGAGGTCCGGTACCACGAAGCAGTCCCAGCCCTCCTTGATGCGGGCCGTGGCCTCCTCGCCGGTCAGCGCGCCGCCGAGGACCGGGTAGTACCAGTCCATCGAGTAGCGGCCCTTGTCGAGGAAGCGCTCGGGGTGGTGGCGGATCGCGTGCGCGAGGGCCCCGACCGCCAACTCCCAGCCGGGCTGCGGCTCTCCGCGCTGCTCGGCGACGGCGAGGGCACAGCGCAGCGCCTGGTGGATCGACGAGGAGCCGGTGAGCAGCGCGTCGTTGACCGGTGTGCCGTCGGCCTCCCGCTTCCAGCCGATCTGCCCGCCGGGCCGCTGGAGCGCGAGGACGAACTCGACGGCGGCGACCACGGTGGGCCACATGCGGTCCAGGAACGCCTCGTCGCCGGTGGCGAGGTAGTGGTGCCAGACGCCGACGGCGATGTACGCGCAGAAGTTGGTCTCGCGGCCGCGGTCGGTGACGTCGTGCGGATCCCCGTCGGCGTACGCCGCGTACCAGGAGCCGTCCGGGTTCTGGTGCCGGGCCAGCCAGTCGTAGGCGCGCCCGGCGGCCGCGTGCTCGCCCGCCGCGTCCAGGGCCATGGCGGCCTCGGTGTGGTCCCACGGGTCGAGGTGGTGGCCGCGGAACCACGGGATGGCGCCGTCCTCGCGCTGGACGGCGAGGATGCCGCGTACCGTCGCCGTGGCCTGATTGGCCGTCAGGACGCCGGGCAGGACGAGGTGTTCGGTCCGCTCCGGGCTCGTCACTTGGCGGCCGCCGCGGCGTCGGCGGTGGCGTCGGCCGTGGCCTTCGGGAGGTGCGGCTTGGTCGCGTACGCCACGAAGCTCTTGCCGACGACGGGGTTGAGCAGCTGCTCGGCCACCCGGGTGGCGCGGGGCTTCTTCATGATGTCCCAGACGAGCAGCTTGTGGTAGGCGCGTACGGGGAGCGCCTTGTCGTTGTCGACGCCGAACGCGCACTTCAGCCACCAGTACGGCGCGTGCAGCGCGTGCGCGTGGTGGGTGCCGTACGGCTTGAGGCCCGACTCCCGCATCCTGGCGAGGAGTTCGTCGGCCTTGTAGATGCGGATGTGGCCGCCCTCGACCTCGTGGTAGGCGTCGGAGAGGGCCCAGCAGACCTTCTCGGGGCCGTAGCGCGGGACGGTCACGGCGATGCGGCCGCCGGGCCTGAGGACGCGGACCATCTCGGCGAGTACGCCCTTGTCGTCGGGGATGTGCTCCATGACCTCGGAGATGATCACGACGTCGAACGACGCGTCGGGGAAGGGGAGGTTGAGCGCGTCGCCCTCCATGGCGGTGGCCGTGGCCCCCGCCGGGGCCTCGCCCGCCTCCTTCATCGCGGCGAACCACTTGGCGACCTCGCGGATCTCCTCGGCGTTCCGGTCGAGGGCCACCACCTGGGCGCCCCGCCGGTAGCACTCGAAGGCGTGCCGGCCCGCGCCGCAGCCCAGGTCCAGGACGCGGTCGCCCGCGGCGAGCGGGAAGCGGGTGAAGTCGACGGTCAGCATCAGCGATGGCTCCCGGAGTACGTCGGGGTGGCCGCGGGGCGGCCGGGGTTCGTGGCCGCGGAGCGGCTCATGGCGTCGCGGTAGCGGTCGGCCGTTCCCTTGGCGGCCTGCGCCCAGGTGAACTTCCTCAGCACCCGCTGACGGCCCGCGTGGCCGAGGCGCGCCCGCAGCTCGCGGTCGCCGAGGAGCCGCTTCAGGCCGAGCGCCAGCGCCCCCGCGTCGCCCGGCGGCACCGCGAGGCAGGTCTCGCCGTCGGGGCCCGCGACCTCCGGGATCGCGCCGCCGGTGGTCGCCAGGAGCGGCGTGCCCGTCGCCATCGCCTCGGCCGCGGGGAGGGAGAACCCCTCGTACAGCGACGGGACGCAGGCGACCTGCGCCGAGCGGACGAGGTCGACCAGCTCGGCGTCGGTGATGCCCTTGACGAACTCGACGGAGCCTTCGAGGCCGTGGCGCTCGATGGCCCGGGCGACGGGCCCGTCCTCGGCGCGCTTGCCGACGACGACGAGGTGGGCGCCGGGGTGCTCGGCGCGGACCTCGGCGAGCGCCTCGACGAGGTGGACCAGGCCCTTGAGCGGTACGTCGGCGCTGGACGTCGTGACGATCCGGCCGGACACCTCGGGCACGGCCGGGTCGGGTGAGAAGAGGCCGGTGTCGGCGCCGATGTGGACGACGTCGATGCGGTCCGCGCGCACCCCGAGGTGGTCGATGATCTCCTGGCGGGAGGTGCCGGAGACGGTCAGGACCGACGGGAGGCGGCGCGCGACGCGCTTCTGCATGCGCGTGAACGCGTACCAGCGGCGGACGGACATACGGCGCTTGAAGTCGGGCGCGGCGTCCAGCTCCAGCTGCCGGTCGACGGTGATGGGGTGGTGGACCGTGGTGACCAGGGGCGCGCCGAGGTCGCCCAACAGGCCGTACCCGAGGGTCTGGTTGTCGTGTACGACGTCGAAGTCGCCGCGCCGGGCCCGCAGGTGGCGCCGGGCCCGCAGGCTGAACGTGGCGGGCTCGGGGAAGCCGCCGGTCCACATGGTCGCCACTTCGAGGGCGTCGACCCAGTCGCGGTACTCGTCGCGCCTCGGCGTGCGGAAGGGGTCCGGCGAGCGGTAGAGGTCCAGGCTCGGCAGCTCGGTGAGCTTGAGTCCTTCGAGCCCCTCGCCCTCGTCGAGGACGGGGTAGGGCTGGGAGCCGATCACTTCGACGCTGTGGCCGAGCCGGGCGAGCTCGCGGGAGAGATGACGTACGTAGACGCCCTGTCCCCCGCAGAACGGGTTCCCCTTGTACGTGAGGAGGGCGATGCGCAACGGACGGTCGCCGTCGGCGTCGGAACCCTTCCGGGGACCCGCCTCCATGGCCTCAGCGGTCACTCTCGGCCCCCTTCTCCGTGCAGTTGTCCGCGAGGTTACGCCGGGACGGTAATCTAGAACAAGTTTCAGACTTGATCGTTGGACGAGCTTTGAATCTACCGGCAGGTAGGCGAGGTGTAAGGCCCGGATCAGGTGATTCGCGCCACGACGGGCTCCCTGCCATGCTGTGCGATCTCGTGAGGCGTTTTCCAAAGGGGCATCTACATGACAGCGGAAGCCAAGGCGGCCAGCCCTGCGACGCCGGCCCTCACCGAGCGCCAGGAGGCGCGCCGCCGCCGCATCCTGCACGCCAGCGCCCAACTGGCCAGCCGGGGCGGTTTCGACGCGGTGCAGATGCGCGAGGTCGCCGAGGCCGCCGGGGTCGCCCTCGGCACGCTCTACCGCTACTTCCCCTCCAAGGTGCATCTGCTGGTCGCCACCATGCAGGACCAGCTCCAGCACATGCACACGACGATCCGCAAGCGCCCGCCGGCCGGCGAGACGCCCGCGGAGCGGGTCGCCGAGACGCTGATGCGGGCCTTCCGCGCGCTACAGCGCGAGCCGCACCTGGCGGACGCGATGGTCCGGGCCCTGACCTTCGCCGACCGCTCGGTGAGCCCCGAGGTCGACACCGTCTCGCGCCTGACGACGGCGATCATCCTGGACGCGATGGGGCTGACCGAGCCGCCGACCGCCCGGCAGCTCTCCGCCGTGCGGGTCATCGAGCACACCTGGCACTCCGCGCTGATCACCTGGCTGTCGGGGCGGGCGTCGATCGCCCAGGTGAAGATCGACATCGAGACCGTCTGCCGCCTCATCGATCTGACGGCAGAGCCCCGGGCGTAAGGCGCGGGTGTCTGTTCGCCGTGCCTCAGTCCTCCGGTGGGAAGACCACCTCCCCGCTGTCGGCCAGCGTGATGGTGATCGCCTCGACCGGGCAGCCCTCGGCGGCTTCGAGCACCTGCTCGTCGGCGTCGCCCTCGGGCACGGTGGGGTGGGACTGCCGGGCGGTGTCCAGCGTGAAGCCGCCGGGCGCGGTGAGCACGCACATGCCCGAGCCGATGCAGACCGACCGGTCGACCTCGACGTGCCAGCGGTCGCCCATCAGGCACCGGCCCCTTCGTACCCGGCCGGCAGGTGGATCATCTTGTGCTCGAAGTACTCGCCGTACCCCTCGGGCCCGAACTCGCGCCCCAGGCCGGAGTTCTTGTAGCCGCCGAAGGGTCCGAGCATGTCGAGGCTGAAGGTGTTCACGGAGTACGTTCCCGTGCGCACCCGGCGCGCGATGTCGATGCCGCGCTCGACGTCGGCGGTCCAGACGCTGCCGCTGAGGCCGTAGTCGGAGTCGTTGGCGATCTGTACGGCCTCGATCTCGTCGCCGTACGGCAGCAGGCAGATGACGGGGCCGAAGATCTCCTCGCGGGCGATGCGCATCGAGTTGTCGACGCCGCCGAAGAGGGTCGGCTCGACGTACCAGCCCTGGTCGAGTCCGGCGGGGCGGCCGCCGCCCGCGAGGATCTTGGCGCCCTCCTCCTGGCCGATGCGGATGTAGTCCAGGGAGCGCTGCTGCTGGCGCCTGGCGACGAGCGGGCCGAGTTCGGTGGCGGGGTCCATGGGGTCGCCGACCTTCAGTGCGGACGCGGCGGCGGAGAAGGCCTCGGCGAACTCGTCGTAGCGGGCGCGGGGCACGAGGATGCGGGTCTGGGCCACGCACGCCTGACCGTTGAGCATCCAGGCGAACGGCACGATGCCCGCCACCGCGCTCGCCGCGTCGGCGTCGGGGAGGATCACCGCGGCGGACTTGCCGCCCAGCTCCAGGGTGACGCGGGTGAGGTTGCGGGCCGCGACCTCCATGACGCGCTTGCCCGCGCCGACGGAGCCGGTGAAGGACACCTTGTCGACGCCGGGGTGCCCGACGAGGTACTCGCTGACCTCGCGGTCGGCGGAGATGATCGAGAGCACGCCCTCCGGAAGACCCGCCTCCGCGGCCAGCTCGGCGAGGATGTACGCGTCGAGCGGCGCCTCGGGCGAGGTCTTCAGGACCACCGGGCACCCCGCGAGCAGCGCGGGGGCGAGCTTGGCGGCGGCGGTGAACTGCGGGACGTTCCAGGGGATGACGGCCGCGACGACGCCCATCGGCTCGCGGCGCACGAGCAGCTTCCCGAGGACTCCGTCGCGCGTCTCCTCGTAAGGGAAGTCGCGGGCGACGGTGATCGCCGCGTCCCACACCATCATCGCGGCGAGGGCCTGCACCATCACGCTGGAGGTGTACGGGGTGCCGTTCTCGGAGCTGATGACGCGGGCGATCTCCTCGTGGCGTACCGCGAAGCCGTCCTTGATCTTGGTGATGACCTCGATCCGCTCGTCCAGGGTCATCCGTGGCCAGGGCCCGTGGTCGAACGCCCTGCGCGCGGTGGCGACGGCGCGGTCCACGTCGGCGGGGGCCGCGTGCGGCACACGGGCGAAGACCTCGCCGGTGTGCGGGGAGACGACGTCGATGACGCCCTTGCCGAGCGGGTCCACCAACTCCCCGCCGATGAACAGCTGTCCGTGTTCCACGAGCTCCGTCATGGCTGACTGCCTCCTGCGGGGCGCCTTCTGTCTCCGTCTCGGACCGTTCCTGGAACTGATACCAGTTCTACTTCCAGGAGTCCACGGCGGTGTCAGATCCCCCGGTGAGCGACCCCGGTGAGCAGGGCGGACGCCGCCAACGCCCCGAAGAGCAGCGGCGCTTGGAGCGCGTACACGCGGGCGCGCAGATGAGTGAGGACGGCGCCCGTGAAGAAGAGGACGAGGCCGGCCCCGGCGGCCACGCCGATCAGCGGCACGGCGAGACCCGCCAGGAGACCCGCCGCGCCCGCCAGCTTGGCGTGCGCCAGCGGGAACAGCCAGGGGCGCGGCACGTCCACCCGGTCCATGTTGGCGAGCACCGCGGGATGACGGACGTAGTCCATGACGGCCGCGAAGACATTGGCCAGGACGGCCAGCACGGTGCAGATGACATGGGCGATGAACACGGTCGGCTCCTTGCGGTTCTCGGATGTACGCCCCTACGACGACGCGGCGGCCGAGAAGGTGACCGCGACAGGACCGCTCGAACCAACTCGCGCGAGAACCGGTCGACTTGGGCGACCATTGGAACCAGTTCTAGTTATAGTGAGGGCACCCGGCGACGAGTGAGGCCACCCGGCGACAAGAGACGAGGCGCCCATGACGCAGGTGAGCGGCGAGCGGCCGAACGGCCCGCCGGTGATCGAGCACGGCGGCGGCGTCTGGAGCATCAAGGTCCCCATCCCGGACAACCCCCTCGGCTTCACCCTCGTCCACCTCCTGGACACCGGGAGCGGCCCGGTCCTCATCGACACCGGCTGGGACGACCCGACGTCCTGGGCCACGCTGACCGCCGGGCTCGCCGCGTGCGGCGTCGCGGCCGAGGACGTGCACGGCGTGGTCATCACCCACCACCACCCCGACCACCACGGCCTCTCCGCGAAGGTCCGCGAGGCGTCCGGGGCGTGGATCGCGATGCACGAGGCCGACGCCTGTGTGGTGCGCCGCACCCGCTCCAATCCGCCCGAGCGCTGGTACGGCTACATGGCCGCGAAGCTCACCGCCGCGGGCGCCCCCGCCGAGCACGTCGCCCCCCTGGTCCGCGCCCGGGAACAGGGCCGCCCCCGCGGACTGCCCGGCCTCGACCCCGCCCTGCCCGACCGCGCCATCACCCCCGGCGAGCTGCTCGCGCTGCCCGGCCGCCGCCTGCGCGCGATCTGGACGCCCGGCCACACCCCCGGCCACGTCTGCCTGCACCTGGAGGAGGACCACCCGGCGGGGCTGCGGGGCAACGGCCGCCTCTTCTCCGGTGACCACCTCCTGCCCGGCATCACCCCGCACATCGGCCTGTACGAGGACCCGGACGACGACACCGTCACCGACCCCCTCGGTGACTACCTGGACTCCCTGGAGCGCGTCGGCCGCCTGGACCCGGCCGAGGTGCTGCCCGCGCACCAGCGGGCGTTCACCGACGCCCCCTCCCGCGTCCGCGAGCTCCTGGCCCACCACGAGGAACGCCTGACCGGCCTCCTCACCCTCCTCGCCGAGCCCCTCACCCCCTGGCGGCTCGCCGAGCGCATGGAGTGGAACCGCCCCTGGGCCGAGATCCCCCACGGCTCGCGCACCATCGCGGTCTCGGAGGCCGAGGCCCATGTGCGGCGCCTGGTCAAGCTGGGGCGGGCGGAGGCGGTGGCGGGCAGCGATCCGGTGACGTACGTGGCGGTGTGACCCGAGGGGTCCCCCGGCCCGGGCCGGTAGAGTGGCCGGGTCGTCCTCACGTCCGCGCAGGGGGAAGCCGGTGCGAATCCGGCGCTGACCCGCAGCCGTATGCCACCGGGAGTGGTGAGCCGGAATGCCCCGTGCGGAACGTGACCGGCTCGTTTCATCGGGGCCCCCGATGAGCGGCACCGTCGAGGTATACGGAGCCGGAGCCGCCCGGAAGCCGTGCCCGCACGGCCCGTGCCGCCCCGCTCCCCGCAGGGAGAGGCAACCCGCCGCATCATGAACGTTCGCCGCAGCGCCGCGGTCCTGGCCGCCGTCGCCGTGTTCGGCTCGGCCGCCGCACCGGCCGCCTTCGCGGACGACGCGAAGCCGTCGCCCTCGACCGCGCTCCCTTCCGGCCTCTACGGCAAGACCGACCCCGAGTTCGACGGCGTCTTCCGCCAGTCGTACGCCCTGCTCGCCCAGCACACCGCGGGCGTCGAGCCCGCCGAGAAGGCCGTCGACTGGCTGACCGGGCAGCAGTGCGCGAGCGGCGGCTACGCGGCCTACCGCGCCGGCGCGAGCGAGCCCTGCAACTCCAAGACGCCGGTCGACAGCAACTCCACCGCCGCCGCCGTGCAGGCCCTCGCCGCGCTCGGCCACCAGGACAAGACGGTCAAGAAGAGCGTCCAGTGGCTGAGGTCCGTGCAGAACACCGACGGCGGCTGGGGCTACAACCCCGGCCTGCCCACCGACGCGAACTCGACCGGCATCGTGGTCGGCGCGCTCGTCGCCGCGGGCCAGAACCCCGCGGACGTCAAGTCCCAGGACGGCAAGTCCGCCTACGACGCGCTGCCGAAGCTCGTCATGGACTGCGGCAAGGAACACGGCGCCTTCGGCCTCGCCGACGCCAAGTCCAAGAAGCTCACGCCGAACGCCGACGCCACCGCGGCCGGTGTGCTCGGCAGCCTCGGCAAGGGCCTGGTCGTGGAGCCCGCCAAGAAGGCGGCGAACACCGCGCCCAAGTGCGCGAAGGCGGACACCGCCTCGCAGGCCGCGAGCAACGGCACGGGCTACCTTCTGAAGACGCTCGCCGACCAGGACGACCACCTGTCCGGCGCCGGTGACGTGCCGGACTTCGGCAACACCGCCGACTCCGTGCTCGCCCTCGCCGCCGCGGGACAGCAGGACCAGGCCGGGAAGTCCGCCCAGTGGCTCGCGGAGAACTCCGCGGACTGGGCGGAGAAGTCGGGCCCCGCCGCCTACGCCCAGCTGGTCCTCGCCGCCCACGCGGCGGGCATGGACCCGCGCGACTTCGGCGGCGCCGACCTCGTCAAGCAGCTCAACGCCCAGGGCCCGCCCCCGCAGACCGCCTCGAAGTCCCCGTCCGCCTCGGACTCCGCCTCGGACTCGGACTCGGACGAGAAGAAGGACGACGGCGTCAGCATCTGGTGGATCATCGGCGTCGGCATGGTCGCCGGCATCGGCATCGGCTTCCTGTACAGCGGCAACCGCAAGAAGCGGCAGCTGTGACGCGGGGCCGTGTGCGGCGCGGCCGCCAGGTGGTCGTGGCGCTCGTCGCCGCGCTGCTGGGCGTCCTCGCCGCCGCGCCCGCCCAGGCCGCCGACTACCGCTACTGGTCGTTCTGGGAGCGGTCCGGTTCCACCTGGACGTACGCCAGTCAGGGGCCCGGCACCGCCCGGCCCGAGGACGGCGACGTGCAGGGCTTCCGCTTCTCGGTCTCCGACGACTCGAAGGACTCCGCCGAGCCGCGCGGCCCCGCCGGCTTCAAGGACATCTGCGCGAGCACTCCCGCCGAGGACGGCCGCAAGCGGGTGGCGCTGGTCATCGATTTCGGCACGCCCAAGGACGCCCCCGCCGGCGAGACGCCGCCCGCGCCCCGGATGGCGTGCGCGCGGGTCGCCGAGGACGCCACCAGCGCGGACGCGCTCGCCTCGGTCGCCAAGCCGCTGCGCTACGACAGCAGGGCGCTGCTGTGCGCCATCGACGGCTACCCGGAGTCGGGCTGCGGCGAGCTGGTCTCCAGCGACACCGTGACCACAGAGGCGCAGCCGAAGACGGACGAGGACGAGGAAGACGGCGGGCCCTCCCTCGGCATCGTCGCCGGGATCGCCGCGATCGTGCTGCTCGGCGGTGCCGCGTTCTGGCAGGCCCGGCGCCGCCGCGGCTGACGCGGCCCGGGACACGGACAGCACGATGACGACGGACCACGGCAGCGGCGCGCCCGGCCTCCTGCGGCGCCGCCTCGCCCCCGAGGCGCACCGGAGCAACGCCCTGCACCCGGGCGCCTGGTGGCTGTGGGCGCTCGGGCTCGGCACCGCCGCGTCCCGGACGACCAACCCGCTGCTGATCGGAATGCTGATCGGCGTCGCGGGCTATGTCGTGGCGGCCCGGCGGACCTCGGCCCCATGGGCCAAGTCGTACGGCGCGTTCGTGAAGCTGGGTCTGATCGTCATCGGCATCCGGCTGGTCTTCGCGATCGTGCTCGGCTCGCCGATCCCGGGCACGCACATCCTCGTGACGCTGCCCGAGGTGCCGCTGCCCGACTGGGCCAAGGGCGTGCGGATCGGCGGCCGGGTCACGGCGGAGGGCCTGGTCTTCGCGCTCTACGACGGGATCAGGCTGGCGGGCCTGCTGATCTGCGTCGGCGCCGCCAACGCCCTCGCGAGCCCGTCCCGGCTGCTGAAGTCGCTGCCGGGCGCGCTGTACGAGGTGGGGGTCGCCGTCGTCGTGGCGATGACCTTCGCGCCGAACCTCGTCGCGGACGTGCAGCGGCTGCGGGCCGCGCGGCGGCTGCGGGGGCGGTCGGACAGCGGGATGCGCGGGCTGCTCCAGGTCGGCCTCCCGGTCCTGGAAGGCGCCCTTGAGCGGTCGGTCGCGCTGGCCGCCGCGATGGACGCGCGCGGCTTCGGCCGCAGCGCGGCGGTACCGGTGGGCGTGCGCAGGCTCACCGCCGTGCTGACGCTGGGCGGTCTGACGGGCGTATGCGTGGGCGCGTACGGACTGCTGACCGCGCAGGGTACGTCCTACGGACTGCCCGCCCTGGCCGCCGGGCTGCTCGCCGCGCTCGCGGGGCTGCGGCTCGGCGGGCGCCGCGCCGTGCGCACCCGCTACCGGCCCGACGCGTGGGGCGTGCGGGCCTGGCTGGTCTCCGGCTCGGGCCTCGCCGTGGCGGCCCTGACGATCTGGGCCGCGTCGTACGACTTCACGGCCCTGCACCCCGGCGTCGTCCCGCTCACCACCCCGACGCTCCCGCTGTGGCCGGCGGCAGCAGCCTTGATCGGCCTGCTGCCTGCCGTCGTGGCGCCGGTACCCACGGGGGAACAGGCCCCCGCCTCCGCCCCCGTGCCCCTTCCCGTTCCTCCCGAGGAGGAGACCTCATGATCCGCTTCGAGGACGTCTCCGTGACGTACGAGGGGAGCGCGGGGCCCACCATCCAGGGGGTCGATGTCACCGTCCCCGAAGGCGAGCTGGTGCTGCTCGTCGGCCCGTCCGGGGTCGGCAAGTCGACGCTGCTCGGCACGGTCAGCGGGCTCGTGCCGCACTTCACCGGCGGCACGCTGCGCGGGCGGGTGACCGTGGCCGGTCGCGACACCCGTACGCACAAGCCCCGCGAACTCGCCGACCTCGTCGGCACGGTCGGCCAGGACCCCCTCGCGCACTTCGTGACGGACACCGTCGAGGACGAGCTGGCCTACGGCATGGAGTCGCTCGGCCTCGCCCCCGAGGTGATGCGCAGGCGGGTCGAGGAGACCCTGGACCTGCTCGGCCTCGCCGAACTGCGCGACCGGCCCATCGCCACGCTCTCCGGAGGACAGCGCCAGCGCGTCGCGATCGGCTCCGTCCTCACCCCGCACCCCGAGGTCCTCGTCCTCGACGAACCGACCTCCGCGCTCGACCCGGCCGCCGCCGAAGAGGTCCTCGCCGTGCTCCAGCGGCTCGTCCACGACCTCGGCACGACCGTGCTGATGGCCGAGCACCGGCTTGAGCGGGTCGTGCAGTACGCGGACCAGGTGCTGCTGCTCGCGGCGCCGGGCGAGCCTCCGGTGCTCGGCGACCCGGCCGCCCTGATGGCCCGCTCCCCCGTGTATCCGCCGGTGGTCGCGCTCGGCCGCCTCGCGGGCTGGTCGCCGCTGCCGCTGACCGTGCGGGACGCGCGGCGCAGGGCGGGCGCGCTGCGGGAGCGGCTCGCCGAGGAGCGGCCACGCCAGGAGACGACGGCCGTACGGCCCCCGGAGCGGGCCCCGGGCCGGTGGCGGCGGCCCCGGCTGCGCAGAGAACAACGTACGCCCGACCGGGCGGCACCCGCCGCGGCCGTCGAACGCCTCGCCCTGCGCCGCGGCCGCGTCGAGGCGCTGCGCCGCGTCGACCTCACCGTCACCTCCGGCGAGACCGTCGCCCTGATGGGCCGCAACGGCGCCGGCAAGTCCACCCTCCTGTCCACCCTGGTCGGCCTCCTCGAACCCACCTCGGGCACCGTCCGCGTCGGCGGCGCCGTCCCCCACCGCACCGCTCCCCGGCAGCTGATCCGGCACGTCGGCCTGGTCCCGCAGGAACCGCGCGACCTGCTGTACGCGGACACCGTGGCCGCCGAGTGCGCCGCCGCCGACCGGGACGCGGACGCCGAGCCCGGCGCCTGCCGCGCCCTGGTGAGCGAGCTGCTGCCCGGCATCGCCGACGACACGCACCCCCGGGACCTCTCCGAGGGCCAGCGCCTCGCGCTCGCCCTGGCGATCGTGCTGACCTCGCGCCCTCCCCTTCTCCTCCTGGACGAGCCGACCCGCGGCCTGGACTACGCGGCCAAGTCCCGCCTGGTGACGATCCTGCGGGGCCTCGCGGCCGAGGGACACGCGATCGTGCTGGCCACGCATGACGTGGAACTGGCCGCCGAGATCGCCCACCGCGTGGTGATCCTCGCGGACGGCGAGATCGTCGCGGACGGCCCGACCCCACAGGTCGTGGTGTCCTCACCGTCCTTCGCCCCACAGGTCACAAAGATCCTGGCGCCGCAGGAGTGGCTGACCGTGACGCAGGTACGGCGGGCGCTGGACGCGACGCAGGTGCCCCACCCGCCGGACACAGCGGAGGGGGCCTCATGAGAGCCGTCCCCCGGACCCGCGTGGGGGTCGCCCCGCGAGTTCGGCCCGTCCGCCTAGGGCCCCGCTCCGTCGCCGCGCTCGCGCTGGTCAGCGCGGTGGGCGTGGTCGTCTTCGGGTGGCCGCTCCTGGCGGGCCGCGGCTCGGGGTTCAGTGAGCACGCCGGGGACGCGCCCTGGCTGTTCGCGGCGCTGCTGCCGCTGCTGCTCGCCGTGGTCGTGGCGACCATCGCGGACGTCGGCCTGAACGCGAAGGCCATCGCCATGCTGGGCGTACTGGCCGCCGCGGGCGCCGCGCTGCGGCCGCTGGGCGCGGGCACGGCCGGCATCGAGCCGATGTTCTTTCTGATGGTGCTGAGCGGGCGAGTGCTCGGGCCCGGCTTCGGGTTCGTGCTCGGGGCGGTGTCGATGTTCGCGTCGGCGCTGCTCACCGGGGGCGTCGGCCCGTGGATGCCGTTCCAGATGCTGTCGATGGGCTGGGTCTGCATGGGCGCGGGGCTGCTCCCCGGCGCCGACAGCCTGCGGGGGCGCCGCGAGCTGTGGCTGCTCGCGGCGTACGGAGCGGTCTCCTCCGTCCTGTACGGCACGGCCATGAACCTCCAGGGCTGGCCCTACCTCGACAAGATGGCCACCGGCGTCTCCTTCATGCCGGGCGACCCCCTCGCGGAGAACCTCGGCCGCTTCATCGCGTACTGCCTGGCCACCTCGCTCGGCTGGGACCTGCCCCGGGCCGTCGTCACGGTCCTGCTGAGTCTCGCGCTCGGCCCGGCCGTCCTGAAGGCGCTGCGCCGGGCCACGCGCCGTGCGGCTTTCGAGGCGCCGGTCACATTCGAGGCGCCGAAGCCGTAGGGGTTCCTCAGCTCTCCGTCACATCGAGGCCCCGGATCCGTGAGGCCCCCCACAGGACCTTGGTCCTCTACTAAGCAGGCCAGTAGCTGCCGCAGCTTGACGTACACGCATCAATTGCCGGGCTGACCTGGGGGTTGAGAGCCACGTCACAGACGGGACATTCGGCACGAGTGCGGCTTCCACTAGTAAAGGGGGGCATTGCGGCGGCGCCCCGGCCCTGTTTCTCTGGAGGAGTCGCAAGGCGCCGACGACCCCCACGGGGCTCGGCGCCTCCGTATGTCCCCCACGTACCACGCATACGGCGCGACAACCCCGTCCCCCACCGGAAGGTCCTCTGTGTCCGCCTCGCTCATCCGCCGCATCGCTTCTCCGAAGAAGGCCATCACCGGCGGCATCGTCGCCGCAGCCGCCACCGGCATGGTCTTCGCCGCGGCCCCGGCCCAGGCAGCCACCCCGACCACCACGAAGGCCGCCGCCCCGGCCGCCGCCCCGACGTCCGCCAAGGCGATCGCCAAGAAGATGATCTCGGACCCCGCGCAGTTCGCCGCGTTCGACAAGATCGTCTCGCACGAGAGCGGCTGGGACATCAACGCGACGAACTCCTCCTCCGGCGCCTACGGCCTGGTCCAGGCGCTGCCCGCCTCGAAGATGGCCTCGGCGGGCGCCGACTGGAAGACCAACCCCGAGACGCAGATCGAGTGGGGCCTGAACTACATGAACGACCGCTACGGCAGCCCCGTCGGCGCGTGGAACCACTGGCAGGCCAACGGCTGGTACTGAGCCTTGGGGCGGCCGCCCTGAGCGGTCCCACCGGGTACCGGAGTATCACCGGCTTCGCCGAGTTCGTCCTCAAACGCCGGACGGGCTGATATATCCCGCCGGACGGGCTGGATATCCAGCCCGTCCGGCGGCTCGTGTTT